>NZ_CP027759.1:0-120000 GCF_003852355.1 Pseudomonas sp. R2-7-07
GTGTCAGTGGAACTTTGGCAGCAATGCGTGGAGCTTTTGCGCGATGAGCTGCCTGCCCAGCAATTCAACACCTGGATCCGTCCGCTACAGGTCGAAGCCGAAGGCGACGAGTTGCGTGTCTACGCGCCCAATCGTTTTGTTCTCGACTGGGTCAACGAGAAGTACCTGAGCCGCGTTCTCGAATTGCTCGACGAACATGGCAACGGCATCGCGCCCGTGCTCTCCTTATTAATAGGCAGCAAACGCAGCTCCGCACCTCGCGCTGCTCCGAATGCGCCATTGGCCGCGGCTGCTTCCCAGTCCCAGGCTGCACCGGTTGCCGCTGCCCCTGCGCCGACGCCTTCCAAGTCTTCCGCGCATAAAAATGCATTGGAGAACGAAGAGCCGTCCCGTGACAGCTTCGACCCCATGGCAGGTGCCAGCTCCCAGCAAGCTCCCGTGCGTGCCGAGCAGCGCACTGTGCAGGTTGAGGGCGCGCTCAAGCACACCAGCTACTTGAACCGCACCTTTACCTTTGAGAATTTTGTCGAGGGTAAATCCAACCAGCTGGCCCGTGCGGCCGCCTGGCAAGTGGCCGACAACCCCAAGCACGGTTACAACCCGCTCTTCCTTTATGGCGGGGTTGGCTTGGGTAAAACCCACTTGATGCACGCTGTGGGTAACCACCTGTTAAAGAAGAACCCGAATGCCAAGGTGGTCTACCTGCACTCGGAGCGCTTCGTGGCCGACATGGTCAAGGCCCTGCAACTCAACGCCATTAACGAGTTCAAGCGTTTCTATCGCTCCGTTGATGCGTTGCTGATCGATGACATTCAATTCTTCGCGCGCAAGGAACGTTCCCAGGAAGAGTTTTTCCACACGTTCAACGCGCTGCTCGAAGGCGGACAGCAGGTCATCCTCACAAGTGACCGTTATCCCAAAGAGATCGAAGGCCTGGAAGAGCGCTTGAAATCGCGATTCGGCTGGGGGTTGACCGTTGCTGTAGAGCCACCCGAGCTGGAAACCCGCGTCGCGATCCTGATGAAAAAGGCCGACCAGGCCAAAGTCGATCTGCCCCACGATGCCGCATTCTTTATCGCCCAGCGTATTCGTTCCAACGTGCGTGAGCTGGAAGGCGCGCTCAAGCGGGTTATCGCGCACTCGCACTTCATGGGCCGTGACATCACCATCGAGCTGATTCGCGAATCCCTGAAAGACTTGCTGGCACTGCAGGACAAACTGGTGAGTGTGGATAACATCCAGCGTACCGTTGCCGAGTACTACAAGATCAAGATTTCCGACCTGCTATCCAAGCGCCGTTCGCGTTCGGTAGCGCGTCCGCGCCAAGTGGCCATGGCTCTCTCCAAGGAGTTGACCAACCACAGCCTGCCGGAAATCGGCGATGTGTTTGGCGGTCGCGACCACACCACGGTTTTGCACGCGTGCCGCAAGATCAACGAACTTAAGGAATCCGACGCGGATATTCGCGAGGACTACAAGAACCTGCTGCGTACACTGACTACGTGATGACACCAGCGCAGCTTATTAAGGCAAGGGACTAGACCATGCATTTCACCATTCAACGCGAAGCCCTGTTGAAACCCCTGCAACTGGTCGCAGGCGTCGTCGAGCGCCGACAGACCTTGCCGGTGCTGTCCAACGTACTGCTGGTGGTCGAAGGCCAGCAGCTGTCCTTGACCGGTACCGACCTGGAAGTCGAACTGGTTGGCCGCGTGCAGCTCGAAGAGCCCGCCGAACCCGGCGAAATCACCGTGCCGGCGCGCAAGCTGATGGATATCTGCAAGAGCCTGCCGAACGACGCGCTGATCGACATCAAGCTCGACGAGCAGAAGTTGGTGGTCAAGGCAGGTCGCAGTCGTTTCACCCTGTCGACTTTGCCGGCCAATGACTTCCCTACGGTTGAAGAAGGCCCGGGTTCGCTGACCTGCAGCCTGGAGCAAAGCAAGCTGCGTCGCCTGATCGAGCGCACCAGCTTCGCCATGGCCCAGCAGGACGTGCGTTACTACCTTAACGGCATGCTGCTGGAAGTGTCCGAAGGCATCATCCGTGCTGTGGCAACTGACGGCCACCGCTTGGCGATGTGTTCGATGCGCGCCGATATCGGCCAACCGGATCGTCATCAGGTCATCGTGCCGCGTAAAGGCATCCTCGAGTTGGCGCGCTTGCTCACCGAGCCGGAGGGCAACGTCAGCATCGTCCTGGGGCAACACCACATCCGCGCGACCACCGGCGAATTCACCTTCACCTCCAAGCTGGTTGACGGCAAATTCCCGGATTACGAGCGCGTACTGCCTAAAGGCGGTGACAAGCTGGTGCTCGGCGATCGCCAGGCCCTGCGTGAGGCATTCAGCCGTACGGCCATTCTCTCGAACGAGAAGTACCGGGGTATTCGTCTGCAATTGGCCAACGGTCAGTTGAAGATCCAGGCCAACAACCCGGAGCAGGAAGAAGCCGAAGAAGAAGTGGGCGTTGACTACAACGGCGGTTCGCTGGAAATCGGCTTCAACGTGAGCTACCTGCTGGACGTGCTGGGTGTGATGACCACCGAACAGGTTCGCCTTATTCTGTCGGACTCCAACAGCAGCGCGCTGGTACAAGAATCCGATAACGACGACTCGGCTTACGTTGTTATGCCGATGCGCCTGTAATCATGCTCAGCAGAAGCTAGATGTCCCTCAGTCGCGTCTCGGTCACCGCGGTGCGCAATCTGCACCCGGTGACCTTCTCCCCTTCCCCTCGCATCAATATTCTCCATGGCGCCAATGGCAGTGGCAAAACCAGCGTGCTGGAAGCCATCCACCTGCTGGGCCTCGCCCGCTCCTTCCGCAGCGCCCGCCTGTTACCAGTGATTCAATACGAGCAGCTGGCGTGCACTGTATTTGGCCAAGTTGAGTTGGCCGAGGGTGGGCACAGCGCCCTGGGGATATCCCGCGATCGCGGCGGAGAGTTTCAGATTCGCATCGATGGGCAGAATGCACGCAGTGCTGCGCAATTGGCAGAAATCCTGCCGTTGCAGTTGATCAACCCCGACAGCTTCCGCCTGTTGGAAGGCGCACCGAAGATCCGCAGACAATTTCTCGATTGGGGAGTGTTCCACGTGGAACCGCGTTTCATGGCCACTTGGCAGCGCCTGCAGAAGGCCCTGCGGCAGCGGAACTCGTGGCTGCGGCATGGTACACTTGACGCCGCTTCACAAGCGGCCTGGGACCGGGAACTGTGCCTGGCCAGCGACGAAATAGATGAATACCGCCGTGCCTATATCAAAGCCTTGAAACCAGTCTTTGAGCAGACCTTGAGCGAGTTGTTGGACCTTGAGGGGCTCACGCTGAGTTATTACCGAGGTTGGGACAAAGAACGTGAGCTGAGTGCAGTGCTTGCGACGTCCCTGCAGCGTGATCAGCAAATTGGCCACACCCAGGCCGGACCCCAACGCGCTGATTTGCGCCTTAGATTAGGCGCTCACAATGCTGCGGATATCCTGTCCCGCGGCCAGCAGAAGTTGGTGGTATGTGCATTGCGTATTGCGCAAGGGCATCTGGTTAGCCAGTCCCGACGCGGCCAATGTATTTATCTGGTGGATGACTTGCCGTCCGAACTCGACGAGCAGCACCGCCGCGCGCTATGCCGCTTATTGGAAGACTTACGCTGCCAAGTGTTTATCACCTGTGTAGACCACGAATTATTGAGGGAAGGCTGGCAGACGGAAACGCCAGTCGCTTTGTTCCACGTGGAACAAGGCCGTATCACCCAGACCCACGACCATCGGGAGTGAAGGCATGAGCGAAGAACACACGTACGACTCGACCAGCATTAAAGTGCTGAAAGGTTTGGATGCCGTACGCAAACGTCCCGGTATGTACATTGGCGACACCGATGATGGTAGCGGTCTGCACCACATGGTGTTCGAGGTGGTCGATAACTCCATCGACGAAGCTCTGGCCGGTCACTGCGACGACATCAGCATCATCATCCACCCGGATGAATCCATTACCGTACGCGACAATGGTCGCGGTATTCCGGTAGACGTGCACAAAGAAGAAGGCGTCTCGGCGGCAGAGGTCATCATGACCGTGCTCCACGCCGGCGGTAAGTTCGACGACAACTCCTATAAAGTGTCTGGCGGCTTGCACGGCGTAGGTGTCTCGGTAGTGAACGCTCTGTCCGAAGAGCTGGTTCTCACCGTACGCCGCAGCGGCAAAATCTGGGAACAAACTTACGTCCACGGTGTGCCACAGGAACCGATGAAAATCGTCGGTGACAGTGAAACTACGGGTACCCAGATTCACTTCAAGCCCTCGGCTGAAACTTTCAAGAATATTCACTTCAGCTGGGACATCCTGGCCAAGCGGATTCGCGAACTGTCGTTCCTCAACTCCGGTGTTGGCATCGTCCTCAAGGATGAGCGCAGCGCCAAGGAAGAACTGTTCAAGTACGAAGGCGGCCTGCGTGCGTTCGTTGAGTACCTGAACACGAACAAGACTGCGGTCAATCAGGTGTTCCACTTCAACATTCAGCGTGAAGACGGCATCGGCGTGGAAATCGCCCTGCAGTGGAACGACAGCTTCAACGAGAACCTGTTGTGCTTCACCAACAACATTCCCCAGCGCGATGGCGGTACTCACCTGGTGGGTTTCCGTTCCGCGCTGACGCGCAACCTGAACACCTACATCGAAGCGGAAGGGTTGGCGAAGAAGCACAAAGTCGCCACCACCGGTGATGATGCCCGTGAAGGTCTGACCGCGATTATTTCGGTCAAGGTTCCGGACCCCAAGTTCAGTTCCCAAACCAAAGACAAGCTGGTGTCTTCCGAAGTGAAGACCGCGGTGGAACAGGAGATGGGCAAGTACTTCTCTGACTTCCTGCTGGAGAACCCGAACGAAGCCAAATTGGTCGTCGGTAAGATGATCGATGCCGCGCGTGCGCGTGAAGCGGCGCGTAAAGCCCGTGAGATGACGCGTCGTAAAGGCGCACTGGATATCGCTGGCCTGCCAGGCAAATTGGCCGACTGCCAGGAGAAGGACCCTGCCCTCTCCGAGCTGTACCTGGTGGAAGGTGACTCTGCTGGCGGTTCCGCCAAGCAGGGTCGCAACCGTCGTACCCAGGCTATCCTGCCGCTGAAAGGTAAGATCCTCAACGTCGAGAAAGCGCGCTTCGACAAGATGATTTCTTCCCAGGAAGTCGGCACCTTGATCACGGCATTGGGCTGCGGTATTGGCCGTGACGAGTACAACATCGACAAGCTGCGCTATCACAACATCATCATCATGACCGATGCTGACGTCGACGGTTCGCACATTCGTACCCTGCTACTGACCTTCTTCTTCCGTCAGTTGCCTGAACTCATCGAGCGCGGCTATATCTACATCGCCCAGCCGCCGTTGTACAAAGTGAAAAAGGGTAAGCAAGAGCAATACATCAAAGACGACGACGCCATGGAAGAGTACATGACGCAGTCGGCCCTGGAAGATGCCAGCCTGCACTTGAACGACGAAGCCCCAGGCATCTCCGGAGAAGCGCTGGAGCGCTTGGTAAACGACTTCCGCATGGTGATGAAGACGCTCAAGCGCCTGTCGCGCCTGTACCCCCAGGAGCTGACCGAGCACTTCATCTACTTGCCGGCCGTGAGCCTGGAGCAGCTGGGCGACCATGCTGCCATGCAGGATTGGCTGGCCCAGTACGAAGTGCGGCTGCGCACAGTAGAGAAGTCTGGCCTGGTGTACAAAGCCAGTCTGCGCGAAGACCGTGAACGCAACGTATGGCTGCCCGAGGTGGAACTGATCTCGCACGGCCTGTCGAACTACGTCACCTTCAACCGCGACTTCTTCGGTAGCAACGACTATAAGACGGTGGTCACCCTCGGCGCGCAATTGAGCACGCTGCTGGACGACGGCGCTTATATTCAGCGT
Source organism: Pseudomonas sp. R2-7-07 (assembly GCF_003852355.1). NCBI lineage: Bacteria > Pseudomonadati > Pseudomonadota > Gammaproteobacteria > Pseudomonadales > Pseudomonadaceae > Pseudomonas > Pseudomonas sp. R2-7-07. Next base: position 5,907 of record NZ_CP027759.1, read on the forward strand.
GGCGAACGTAAGAAGCAGGTCAAGGAGTTCAAGGAAGCCCTGGACTGGTTGATGACCGAAAGTACCAAGCGTCACACCATCCAGCGATACAAAGGTCTGGGCGAAATGAACCCGGATCAGCTGTGGGAAACCACCATGGACCCCGCTCAGCGTCGCATGCTGCGAGTGACCATCGAAGACGCCATTGGCGCAGACCAGATCTTCAACACCCTGATGGGTGATGCGGTCGAGCCTCGTCGTGACTTCATCGAGAGCAATGCCTTGGCGGTGTCTAACCTGGATTTCTGATCAGGTACCGGCAAAAACAAAAAGGCCAACGCTAGCGTTGGCCTTTTTTATGGGTATTTGTTAAGCATTATTGAAATGCTCCACGTGGAACATCATCCCTCGGCGGGCGCCGCCACACTCTCCAACCGATAGCCGTACCCGTAGATCGTCAGCAGCTGCCATCCTCGGTCCGCCGTTAATCCGAGCTTGTTGCGCAAGCGGTAGATATGCGTATCCAGGGGGCGAGACGATACCATTTCCTCATGGGACCAAAACCGCTCATACAGGTATTCGCGAGACAGTGGCCGCGCCAGGTTGGCAAACAGGCAGCTGGCCAAGCGGTACTCCCGTTCGGTGAGATTGATCGGTGTGCCGGCGCGCGTGACCGTCAACTCGGCGTCATCGAATGTCAGGTCATTGAAGCTTTGGAGTTCATTGCTGGCGGACTTTTGCAGCCCGTGTCGGCGCAGGACGGCGCTGACGCGAGCCTTGAGTTCATTAGGACGAAAGGGTTTGCTGACGTAGTCGTCCGCTCCACTGTTGAGCGCCGTGACGATATCGCTCTCCGCATCGCGGCTGGTGAGCATGATCACGGCCGGTGGTGACTCCATGTGCTCGCGGGTCCAGCGCAACAACGCAATGCCGCTGATATCCGGAAGTTGCCAGTCGAGTATCAACAGGTCGAAGGTTTCACGGCGCAGTTGGCGCAGCAGGTCCTCGCCGCGCTCAAAACAATGCACGGACCAGGGCTGTTCCGAAGTGCTGGGAATCTGTCGCAGTGTCTGTTCTACCCGTCTCAACTCGGCGGGCTCGTCATCCAGTATTGCGACACGCATGAGTGGATCCTTCCTGCAAAAAATAACGGCGCTTAACTTAATCAGGGGCGCCTTGTGCACATACACAGACCGGCCACTGAATCTGAATAATTATGGGCGGATACAACGAACCCCGAAACTCTGGGTACGCTGATATCAAAGGACCGTAACCAGCGAAAATCCTCGGCCCTCAAGGGGAAGATACCGGCTCCTGGCTATGAGGAAAAGGATCGATATACGCTATGGTGACTATCGGGTCCTCCAGTAAGACCGAAATAAGCTTCACTGGTTTCAGCACCTCTAATGCGTCCCATCGTAACCACCTGGAGGGAGACCGGGCTTATGACACGTTCATGCGATGATCATCGATGTCTCGGCGGGCCTGTGGCGGTGGCCCTGTGAAACTGTGGGGTAAAGCTGAAAAACGCCAACCCACCCGGGCGCAGCTGCTGTTCCACGGACTGGTGCGGGAATGGTTGCTGATTGGCTTGGTTCTATTGCCCTTCACCGCGTACTTATCCTTGAGTCCGGGCCTGGCCTTCAATAACCCGCTCTCCGCGACCGGCTCGACAGCGGGTGTGGAGATCCAGGCCAATGTGCTTAACGGTTTACTGCAGGGGCGCAACATTGTCGATCTGCCGGGTTGGCTGGCGGCCTTGATGGCTACGTCCGTGGTGGCATTGTTGCTGGGCCTGCTGCTGTATCGCCCGCGTTATGCGCTATGGATGACCCTGGGCTGCATGGCCGCGTCGGTACTGATGTCGTGGGCGTTACTGAGCCTGGGCCATTGGTGGTCGCCTGCGGCCTGCCTGATTGGGTTGTTGCTCAGCTATCTGATCTGGAACTGGCGGCGCCTGAGCGTAATCCTCGCCTACTTCGGCTGGGAACTGGCGCGCCTGGATAACGAACCGAAAGTATTGCCAGAGCGGCGCCGTGCACCGGCCAGCAAGGGCGATGTGCTTCAGGGGCGCATCTTCGCCCTCGAGCAGGCGGTCAGTCGCACCCGGGATACCCGGCGTTTTATGGCGGATGGACTGGAATGCCTGCCGGTCGCGACGCTGATCACCGATCCCCAGGGCAGCATCCTGTTGGCCAATCGCGTTGCCCGTGACGTATTCGGCAACGACCTGGTACGCGAAAACCTCCTCGAACAGCTCGCAGACCTGGGTTACCCACCGCTGCATAACGGCGTGCGCCCTGCCCTTTCTGCACTGGAGCTGGTCGAGTTTCGTGATATCCACCAACGCAGCTTGCGCATGGAGCTTGCGCCCTTGCTTCCAGCCGAGGGTGATTTCGCCCTTGGCTGGCTGCTGAGCCTCACGGATTTAAGCAAGGAACGCGAAGCCCAACAGCATCGCGAAACCATGCTGCGCTTTCTGTCCCATGACTTGCGCGCACCGCATTCGGCAATTCTTGCGCTGTTGGATGTACACGACAGTGAATCGCCCATCTTTGGCCAGATCGAACAACAGGTCCGACGCGCGCTGAGCCTCACCGAGTCCTTCGTGCAATTGGCGAAAGCCGAGGCTGACGGCTATCAATTCCAACCTACGTTGTTCGCCATGCTGGTGATGGATGCTTTCGATCAGGTGGCGGTCATCGCCCAACTCAAGGGCATTCATCTGGTTCACGATCTGGATGAAGCAGACGAAGGCATGGTGCGCGCCGATCAATCGCTGCTCACCCGTGCATTATTCAATGTGCTGGAAAACGCGATCAAATATTCGCCATCCGGCACCACCGTACGGTTAAGTCATGGCTGTGTGGAGGGTTGGTTGGAATGCCGCATCAGCGATCAGGGGCCCGGAATTGCGCCAGAAGATTTGCCAGAGCTGTTCAACCAATACCGGCGCTTCAATTCGGCCCAAGGCAGTGACGGCCTAGGGTTGGGCCTGACCATGGTGAAGGCTGTCGTAGAACGCCACGGTGGGCATGTCAGCTGTGAAAGCGAGCTGGGCATGGGTTCGACGTTCATCCTGCAACTGCCACCGTTGGAGGACTGAAAACGATCTTTTCTGCTGTGCATAAAAAACCGGTCACAAAGACCGGTTTTTTTATGAAGAAAAAACTTATGCACGTTTTCTGAGATTTTATGCGCTTCAGAAATATGCATGTAAATCAGCAGGTTACTGAGCAAAAATGCACATTTTCCAACAAACCGTACACAGCTTATCCACAGATGCTCAAATCTCCGGCGTCTCTACCACTACGGGCTCCGGCGGCAACGAACCCATGGCCCGCTGCTGCGCTTCATTCCAGGCAGCGGCGCGGTCATTCAATGCAGCAATGGCACGCGGGCCTTCGCCCTCTGCGTACATGGGCTCGCCGATCACCACGGTAATGGTGCCTGGGCGTTTGGCCCAGCCGGTCTTGGGCCAGAACTTGCCGGCGTTATGGGCAATCGGCAACACCGGCAGATTGGCGTTGACCGCCAGCGCAGTGCCACCTCGGGAGAATTTGCCGACAGTGCCATAAGGCACACGCGTACCTTCCGGGAAGATCAGCACCCAAACGCCATCCTTGAGCAGCTCGTCGCCCTTCTTGGCGACATGCTTGAGCGCCGCCTTGGGATTGTCACGGTCGATCGCAATCGGGCGCAGCATTGCCATGGCCCAACCAAAGAACGGCACGTACAGCAGCTCACGCTTGAGCACTTGGCTCAAGGGCGAGAAGTATGCCGAGAGAAAGAACGTTTCCCAGGTGCTCTGATGGTTAGACAGGATCACACAGGGCTGGTCCGGGACGTTCTCGGCGCCCTTGACCTCGAAACGGATATTCAGGAATACCTTGGACAGCCACAACGCGCAGCGGCACCAATACACATTGATGAAGCGATAGCGCGCCTTGAACGGCAGGAACGGTGCAATAAAAAAGCTCAGGGTGCACCAGAGAAACGAACTGGTGCCCAGCAGCAGGTAAAAGAAAAAGGTTCTGATGGCCTGCAAGATCGACATGGCGGCATTTACCGTTGCGGGACACGGCCCGCCTGTTAAAAGCGCACTCCCGAACAATCCTTGGTCAGGAAGTCGAGGGCGGCTAGTTGTTGATAAGTTCTGCGGCAACCGCCGCCAGATCGTCAAAAATCAAAGTGCCTACCGGCAGGTTTTTCGCCTGGGTCTTTTCGCCTTTCCCGGTCTTTACCAAAACTGGCTGAGAGTCGACGGCTTTGGCCGCCTCCAGGTCACCGAGACTGTCCCCGACGAACCATATCCCAGCCAAGGGCACCTTGTAATGTTCTGCAATGGTTTTCAACATGCCAGGCTTGGGCTTGCGGCAAGCGCAGCCCTCATCCGGCCCGTGGGGGCAGTACACCACCAGCCCCACCTCACCGCCCTGCTCCGCCACCAATGTGCGCAAACGCGCATGCATGGCGTCCAGGGTGGCAATGTCGTAATAACCGCGGGCGATGCCGGACTGGTTGGTGGCAATGGCCACTGTCCAGCCGGCGTTGCTCAACTGCGCGATGGCTTCGATCGAACCGGGCAATGGAATCCATTCCGCCACCGACTTGATGTAAGCGTCGGAGTCGTAATTGATCACCCCGTCCCGATCGAGAATCAGCAGTTTCAACATGATCAGCCCAGTACGGAAATGTCAGCGATGTTGATGAACAACCCACGCAGACGCGCCAGCATGGCGTAGCGGTTTTTCCGCACGCCGGCATCTTCGGCGTTGATCATCACCGCTTCGAAGAACGCATCCACCGGCTCACGCAGCGACGCCAACCGCGCCAACGCTTCGGCGTAGTTACGCTCGGCGATCAGCGGCTTCACGGCGTTTTCGGCCTTGGCGATAGCCGAGTTCAGCGAGAACTCCTTGGCGTCGGCAAACAGACCTGGGTCGACTTCGGCAGTGCCGAGGTTGTCGGCTTTGCTCAGCAGGTTCGATACACGTTTGTTCACGGCGGCCAGGGCATCGGCTTCCGGCAGCTTGCGGAACGCCTGTACGGCTTGTACGCGCTGGTCGAAGTCCAGCGCCGAACCCGGTTGCAGGGCACGTACCGACAGGTAGACGGAAACGTCCACGCCCTCGTCCTCGTAACGCGCACGCAGGCGGTCGAACACGAACTCCAGCACTTGCTCGGCGAGGCCCGCTTGCTTGACCTTGGTACCGAACTGGCCGACGGCAAACACCACGGCCTGGGTCAGGTCGAGGTCCAGCTTTTTGTCGATCAGGATACGCAGCACGCCCAGGGCTGCACGGCGCAGGGCATACGGGTCTTTGCTGCCGGTAGGCAACATGCCGATACCGAAGATACCGACGAGGGTGTCCAGCTTGTCGGCGATGGCCACGGCCGCACCGGTCAGGGTGGTCGGCAATTCAGCGCCGGCACCGCGCGGCATGTACTGCTCGTTCAGCGCCAGGGCCACGTCGTTCGGCTCGCCGTCGTTGAGGGCGTAGTAGTAACCGGCGACGCCTTGCATCTCAGGGAATTCGCCGACCATCTCGGTGGCCAGGTCGCACTTGGACAGCAGGCCGGCACGCGCGGCCCAGGCAGCGTCGCCGCCAATGCGCGGCGCAATGTAGGCAGCCAGCTTGGAAACGCGCACGGCCTTGTCGTAGACGCTGCCGAGTTTTTCCTGGAACACCACGTTTTGCAGGCGCAGGTTGAAGTCTTCGAGCTTCTGCTTCTTGTCTTGCTTGAAGAAGAACTCGGCGTCAGTCAGGCGCGGGCGCACGACTTTCTCGTTACCGGCGATGATCTGCTGTGGGTCCTTGCTCTCGATGTTGGCCACGGTGATAAAGCGCGGCAGCAACTTGCCATCCACGTCCAGCAGGCAGAAGTACTTCTGGTTGTCCTGCATGGTGGTGATCAGCGCTTCCTGCGGCACATCGAGGAAGCGTTCTTCGAACGAACACACCAGCGGCACGGGCCACTCAACCAGGGCGGTCACTTCGTCGAGCAGGCTTGGCGGCACGATGGCGGTGCCTTCCTGCAGGCGGGCCAGCTCTTCGGTGCGCTTGCTGATCAGCTCGCGACGCTCATTGGCATCGGCCAGCACGTAGGCGGCGCGTAGGTCATCGAGGTAGCTGGCCGGCGAGGTGATGCGCACGCTCTGCGGATGGTGGAAGCGGTGGCCACGGGAATCGCGGCCGGCCTTCTGGGCGAGGATGGTGCAATCGATGACCTGGTCACCGAGCAGCATCACCAGCCATTGGGTTGGGCGTACGAACTCTTCCTTGCGAGCACCCCAGCGCATGCGCTTGGGGATCGGCAGGTCGTTCAGGGAATCTTCGACGATGGTCGGCAACAGGCTGGCCGTTGGCTTGCCGGCGATGACCTGGCTGAAACGCAGTTTCGGGCCGCTCTGGTCAATTTCGCTCAGCTCGACGCCGCACTTCTTGGCAAAGCCCAGTGCTGCCTGAGTCGGGTTGCCGTCGGCGTCGAACGCGGCCTGACGCGGCGGGCCATCCAGGTTGATATTGCGGTCCGGCTGCTGGGTTTCCAGCGCGGTGAGCAATACCGCCAGGCGGCGTGGCGCGGCGTAGACCTTCTTTGCGGCGAACTTCAGGCCAGCGCTGTGCAGGCCTTTTTCGATACCGGCCAGGAACGCATCGGCCAGGGTGTTCAGTGCCTTGGGTGGCAACTCTTCGGTGCCCAGTTCAACCAGGAAATCTTGAGCACTCATTGTGCAGCCTCCAGCTTAGCCAACACTTCATCACGCAAATCAGGGGTTGCCATCGGGAAGCCCAGCTTGGCGCGAGCCAGCAGGTAGGCTTGGGCGACGGAACGCGCCAGGGTGCGTACACGCAGGATGTATTGCTGGCGCGCGGTTACCGAGATGGCACGGCGCGCGTCCAGCAGGTTGAAGGTATGGGACGCCTTCAACACCATTTCATAGCTTGGCAACGGCAGCGGCTGGTCGAGTTCGATCAGGCGCTTGGCTTCGCTTTCATAGAAGTCGAACAGTTCGAACAGCTTGTCGACATTGGCGTGTTCGAAGTTGTAGGTGGACTGCTCCACTTCGTTCTGGTGGAACACGTCGCCGTAGGTGACCTTGCCGAACGGGCCGTCAGCCCACACCAGGTCGTAGACCGAGTCCACGCCTTGCAGATACATGGCCAGGCGCTCGAGGCCGTAGGTGATTTCGCCGGTCACCGGGTAGCACTCGATGCCGCCCGCTTGCTGGAAGTACGTGAATTGCGTCACTTCCATGCCGTTGAGCCACACTTCCCAGCCCAGGCCCCAGGCGCCAAGGGTCGGCGATTCCCAGTTGTCTTCGACGAAACGGATGTCGTGGACCAGTGGGTCCAGGCCGACATGTTTCAGCGAGCCCAGGTAAAGTTCCTGGAAGTTGTCCGGGTTGGGCTTCAATACCACCTGGAACTGGTAGTAATGCTGCAGACGGTTCGGGTTCTCGCCGTAGCGGCCGTCAGTCGGGCGACGACTGGGCTGCACATAAGCGGCGTTCCAGGTTTCCGGGCCGATGGCCCGCAGGAATGTAGCGGTGTGGAAAGTGCCGGCGCCTACTTCCATATCGTAGGGCTGAAGTACCACACAACCTTGCTCGGCCCAGTATTGCTGGAGGGCGAGGATCAAGTCTTGGAAGGTACGCACGGCTGGCGTAGGCTGGCTCACGAAATTCACCTGTTACTTGGGCTGCGATTTAAAGAGCGGGAGTATACCCGATTCGGCCCTGCCACCACTCCCTGGAGCCTTATGCCACGCTGCTTTTGGTGTTCTGAAGATCCGCTGTACATGGCTTATCACGATCAGGAGTGGGGAACGCCGCTGCGCGATGCGCAGGGTTTGTTCGAGTTGCTTTTGCTCGAAGGGTTCCAGGCGGGCCTGTCCTGGATCACCGTTTTACGCAAACGCGAGCATTACCGGAAGGTCTTGTTCGGCTTTGATGCGCAACGCCTGGCCAAGCTGACCGACGCTGAAATTGAGGCGCTGATGCAGGACCCAGGCATTGTGCGCAACCGTCTGAAGCTCAACGCCACACGCCGCAATGCCGCAGCCTGGCTGGTGCTGGAAGACCCGGTGGGTTTGCTCTGGTCATTCGTCGGCGGCGTGCCCAAGGTCAATCACTTCAAGGATCGCAGCGAAGTCCCGGCGATCACGCCCGAGGCGCAAGCGATGAGCAAAGCCTTGAAAAAGGCCGGCTTCACTTTTGTTGGGCCGACTATCTGCTACGCGTTCATGCAGGCCTCGGGCATGGTCATGGACCACACTCAGGACTGCGACCGTTACGCGGACCTGGCCAACGCCGGTTAGAATGCGCGCTTTGCGTACCACACACGATCAGGAGTGACCTGTGGAAAAGTTTAAAGGCGCCTTGCTGGTAGGCGCTCTTCGGTTGTTTGCCCTGCTGCCCTGGCGCGCCGTACAGGCCGTCGGCACGGGCATCGGCTGGATCATGTGGAAAACCCCCAACCGCTCCCGCGACACGGTGCGGATCAACCTGTCCAAATGCTTCCCGGACATGGACCCGGTCGAGCGCGAGCGCCTGGTGGGCCGCAGCCTGATGGACATCGGCAAGTCATTGACCGAAAGCGCCTGCGCCTGGATCTGGCCGGCCCAGCGTTCCATCGACCTGGTGCGCGAAGTCGAAGGCCTGGAGGTGCTGCACGAAGCCTTGGCGTCGGGTAAAGGTGTGGTGGGCATCACCAGCCACCTGGGCAACTGGGAAGTGCTCAACCACTTCTATTGCAGCCAGTGCAAACCGATCATTTTCTATCGCCCGCCCAAGCTCAAGGCGGTCGATGATCTGTTGCGCAAGCAGCGCGTGCAACTGGGCAACCGCGTGGCGGCTTCCACCAAGGAAGGCATTCTCAGCGTGATCAAGGAGGTGCGCAAAGGCGGCCAGGTGGGAATCCCTGCCGACCCCGAGCCAGCTGAATCCGCCGGAATCTTCGTGCCGTTCTTCGCGACCCAGGCGCTGACCAGCAAGTTCGTACCGAACATGCTTGCGGGCCACAAGGCGGTCGGCGTGTTCCTGCACGCCCTGCGCTTGCCGGACGGCTCAGGCTACAAAGTGATCCTGGAAGCGGCCCCGGAAGACATGTACAGCACCGACACCGCCACGTCCTGCGCGGCGATGAGCAAGGTAGTGGAACGGTACGTCGGCGCCTACCCGAGCCAGTACATGTGGAGCATGAAGCGCTTCAAGAAACGCCCGCCGGGCGAGGCGCGGTGGTACTGATTCACCGCCGACTCAAACACAACACAAAACCAATGTGGGAGGGGGCTTGCTCCCGATGGCGGTGGTTCAGTCAACCATGCATAGACTGACACACCGCTATCGGGAGCAAGCCCCCTCCCACATTTTGATCTGCGTTCAGGCTTGGCGATCGAGTTTCTTCAGGAACACCGTCATCTCTTTTTCGGCCTGTTTGTCGCCATGGGCCTGGGCGGCTTGTATGCCTCTTTCCCACGCATCTCGTGCGGCAGCGTTATCACCCTGCCCCAACTGCGCCTTGCCCAACAACTTCCAGGCCGCCGAATACTTCGGATCGAACTCGACGCACTTGGTTAGATGTTCGGCTGCCTTGGCATTGTCCTTCAAGTCCAGATAACCCTTGCCCAAGCCAAAGCGCAGCAGCGAATTATCCACACCCTTGGCCAACATCTTTTCCAGAGACTCCAGCATCGCTTCACTCCTTGATCAGAAAAAGCTCAACCCCACGTGGAACAGCTTCTCCACATCGCGGATATGTTTCTTGTCTACGAGGAACAGGATCACATGGTCCCCGGTGGCGATCACCGTATCGTCGTGGGCGATGATCACTTCTTCATCGCGAATGATTGCGCCGATGGTGGTGCCCGGTGGCAAGCCGATATCACGGATCGCCCTGCCGATGACCTTGCTCGACTTCGAGTCGCCATGGGCAATCGCCTCGATCGCCTCCGCCGCGCCACGGCGCAGGGAGTGCACGCTGACGATGTCGCCACGGCGCACATGCGCGAGCAACGTGCCGATGGTCGCCAATTGCGGGCTGATGGCGATGTCGATATCGCCGCCCTGGATCAGGTCGACATAGGCCGGGTTGTTTATGATGGTCATCACCTTCTTCGCTCCCAGCCGCTTGGCCAGCAGCGAGGACATGATGTTGGCCTCGTCATCGTTGGTCAGCGCCAGGAAGATATCGGCGTCGGCAATATTTTCTTCCATCAGCAGGTCGCGGTCCGAAGCGCTGCCTTGCAGTACGACGGTGCTGTCGAGGGTGTCGGACAAATGCCGGCAGCGCGCCGGGCTCATCTCGATGATCTTCACCTGGTAACGGCTTTCGATAGCCTCGGCCAGGCGCTCGCCGATCTGTCCGCCGCCTGCGATGACGATGCGTTTATAGGTTTCGTCGAGCCGGCGCATTTCGCTCATCACTGCACGAATATTCGCCTTGGCCGCGATGAAAAACACTTCGTCATCGGCTTCGATCACGGTGTCGCCCTGGGGCAGGATCGGCCGGTCACGGCGGAAAATCGCTGCTACGCGGGTTTCCACATTCGGCATGTGTTCGCGCAGTTGGCGCAATTGCTGGCCCACCAGCGGCCCGCCGTAGTAGGCCTTTACCGCGACCAGCTGCGCCTTGCCTCCGGCGAAGTCGATCACCTGCAAGGCGCCCGGAATTTCGATCAGGCGCTTGATGTAGTGAGTGACCACCTGTTCCGGGCTGATCAGCACGTCCACCGGAATGGCGTCGTTGTCGAACAGGCCGGCGCGGGTCAGGTAGGCCGCTTCGCGGACACGGGCGATCTTGGTCGGGGTATGAAACAGCGTGTGCGCGACCTGGCAGGCGACCATATTGGTCTCGTCGCTGTTGGTGACCGCGACGAGCATGTCGGCATCGTCGGCGCCGGCTTGACGCAGCACCGTCGGGAACGACGCACGGCCTTGTACCGTGCGGATGTCCAGGCGGTCGCCCAGATTGCGCAGGCGCTCGGCATCGGTGTCGACCACGGTGATGTCGTTGGCTTCACTGGCCAAATGTTCAGCCAGCGTGCCACCGACCTGCCCTGCCCCAAGGATGATGATTTTCATCCGGTCACTCCCTTAAACCCATTCAGCCGCGCGCGGCGGCAATCTTGATCAGTTTGGCGTAGTAGAAGCCGTCGTGCCCGCCTTCCTGCGCGAGCAGTTGCCGGCCGTGCGGTTGCTTGATGCCGGCCGTGGTCGCAAGGTCCAGCTCCCGCGCGCCGCTGGTGCGGGCAAGGAAGGCTTGGATGACCTCGGTATTCTCGGTGGGCAAGGTGGAGCAGGTGGCGTACAGCAGGATGCCGCCGACTTCCAGGGTCGGCCATAGCGCGTCGAGCAGTTCGCCTTGCAGCACGGCCAGGGCGGCGATGTCGTCGGGCTGGCGGGTCAGCTTGATGTCCGGATGACGACGGATCACACCGGTGGCCGAACACGGCGCGTCCAGCAGGATGCGCTGGAACGGTTTGCCATCCCACCAGGTGGCGGTGTCGCGGCCGTCGGCGGCGATCAGCTCGGCGCTGAGGCCCAGGCGTGCGAGGTTCTCGCGTACGCGCACCAGGCGTTTGGCTTCCAGGTCGACGGCAACTACGCCGCCCAGGTCTTTTTCGACCTCCAGGATGTGACAGGTCTTACCGCCAGGCGCGCAGCAGGCGTCCAGTACGCGTTGGCCGGGCGCCAGGTCGAGCAGGTCGGCGGCCAATTGCGCGGCCTCGTCCTGCACGCTGATCCAGCCTTCGGCAAAGCCCGGCAGGCTGCGCACGTCGGTGGCGGCCTCAAGCACGATACCGTCGATGCTGTACACACATGGCGTGGCGTTGATGCCGGCCTCGCTGAGCAATTGCAGATAGGCGTCGCGGCGGTGATGGCGACGGTTGACCCGCAGGATCATCGGCGGGTGCGCGTTATTGGCTGCGCAGATGGCCTCCCATTGCTCGGGCCAGAAGGCCTTCAGGGATTTTTGCAGCCAGCGCGGATGCGCGGTACGCACCACCGGGTCATGTTCCAGCTCGGCCAGCAGCGCTTCGCTTTCGCGCTGGGCGCGGCGCAGCACGGCATTGAGCAGGGCCTTGGCCCAGGGCTTTTTCAGCTTGTCGGCGCAACCTACCGTTTCACCAATGGCGGCGTGGGCCGGCACGCGGGTGTAGAGCAACTGGTAAAGACCCACCAGCAACAGCGCCTCGACGTCAGCGTCCGCCGCCTTGAACGGCTTTTGCAGCAGCTTGGCTGCCAGCGCCGACAAGCGTGGTTGCCAACGGGCGGTGCCGAACGCCAGGTCCTGGGTGAAACCGCGATCGCGGTCTTCAACCTTATCCAGTTGCGTGGGTAACGAACTGTTCAGCGACGCCTTGCCGTTGAGGACGGCGGCGAGAGCCTTGGCGGCAGCCAGACGTGGGTTCATTGGGCGGCCGCCCCGAGTACGCTGCCCAAGGCAAATTTCTCACGGCGGCTGTTGAACAGATCGCTGAAGTTCAGCGCCTTGCCGCCGGGCAATTGCAGGCGCGTCAGGCACAGCGCCTGTTCACCGCAAGCCACCAACAGGCCGTCCTTGCTGGCGCCGATAATCTCGCCGGGTGCGCCTTTGCCGTCGGCCAGGGTCGCGGCCAACACCTTCAACGCTTCGCCGTTAAGGGTGCTGTGGCAGATCGGCCATGGGTTGAAGGCCCGTACACAGCGCTCCACCTCCACGGACGGGCGGCTCCAGTCGATGCGGGCTTCGTCCTTGTTCAGTTTGTGGGCGTACGTCGCCAGGCTGTCGTCCTGCACTTCGCCCTCCAGGGTGCCGGCAGCGAGACCGGCGATGGCCTGGATGACGGCGGGCGGGCCCATTTCAGCCAGGCGGTCGTGCAGACTGCCGCCGGTGTCTTCAGCGGTAATCGGGGTGGTGACTTTGAGCAGCATCGGGCCGGTGTCCAGGCCGGCTTCCATGCGCATGACGGTCACGCCGCTTTCGCTGTCGCCGGCTTGCACCGCGCGCTGGATCGGCGCCGCGCCGCGCCAGCGTGGCAGCAACGAAGCGTGGCTGTTGATGCAGCCCAGGCGCGGGATATCGAGTACGGCCTGGGGCAGGATCAAGCCGTAGGCGACGACCACCAGCAGGTCCGGCTTCAGTGCGGCCAGTTCAGCCTGGGCGTCGGCGTTGCGCAGGGTCGGTGGCTGCAGCACGGTAATACTGTGTTCCAGCGCCAGTTGCTTGACCGGGCTGGGCATCAGTTTTTGCCCGCGCCCGGCCGGGCGATCCGGCTGGGTGTACACCGCGACGATTTCATAAGGGCTGGCAAGCAGCGCCTTGAGGTGTTCGGCGGCAAATTCGGGGGTACCGGCAAAAACAATGCGCAGTGGCTCGGTCATCGGAGTTCTCGGTTAAAAACAGTCACAAAAGAAAAAGGCTTGCCGCAGCAAGCCTTTGGAAGGAGGGCATCAAGCTTGCTGGCGATGCTTTTTTTCCAGCTTCTTCTTGATCCGGTCACGTTTGAGGGTGGACAGGTAATCGACAAACAGCTTGCCGTTGAGGTGGTCGCACTCGTGCTGGATGCACACCGCCAACAGCCCTTCGGCAATCAGCTCGAACGGCTTGCCGTCGCGGTCCAGGGCCTTGATCTTCACGCGAAGGGGGCGTTCGATGTTCTCGTAGAACTCCGGCACCGAGAGGCAGCCCTCCTGGTATTCGCCCATCTCGTCGGTCAGCGGTTCGAACTCGGGGTTGATGTACACCCGCGGTTCGCTGCGATCTTCGGAGAGGTCCATAACCACGACGCGCAGGTGCACGTTGACCTGGGTCGCGGCGAGGCCGATACCCGGGGCTTCATACATTGTTTCAAACATGTCATCGACCAACTGACGAACCTTGTCGTCCACTACGGCCACCGGCTTGGCGATCGTGCGCAGGCGCGAGTCGGGAAATTCGAGGATGTTCAAAATAGCCATAAGCGTAATTGCTGCACATGTGAGGTAGAGGCAAATCGGCGGTGGGATGGACCCAGGCAGCCGGTGTGAAACGTTCGCAAGCCGCGAAGGCTATGGCGTTTCACGCGAACGCACATAATAAAGGAGATTGACCCCATGAGGAAATCGCTACTCGTCTTGCTGCTGTGGGCCCCGTTCGCCATGGCGCTGATCCCCCAGCCCGGCCAGCGCCTGGATCCCTCCACGCAAAAGGCTATCCAGGGCTTCTTGCTGCACAACCGCATACTCGACTTGCCCCAGGACCTGGACAACGCGCCCTATATCGTTGCCGCCGATGCCGGGCGCGTGCTGGGCGCCACGGGTGAACGCATCTATGCCAGAGGCAGCCTGGACCCGACCCAGCCGAGCTATGGGATCTTCCGCCGAGGCAGGGTCTACACCGACCCCAACACTCGAGAATTGCTTGGGGTCAACGCCGACGACATCGGCACCGCACGCTTTTTGCTGGCCGATGACCTGACCACCCTGGCCGTGCAAAGGGTTACCCAGGAAGTGCGCCCAGGCGACCGTTTGCTGCGCGCCGAACCCGACGTCGGCCTGGCGGACCTGAAAACCCCTGCAGCTGCACCCTTCGTCGAAGGGCACATCATCGACATCCCCAAGGGGGTCACGCAGATCGGCGTGCTGGATACGGTGACCCTGAACAAGGGGCGCCGCGATGGCTTGGTCGAAGGCCAATTGCTTACGGTGATCCGGGCTGGCACCTCGGTGCGCGATGCGCTTAGCGGTACCCCGACGAGACTCCCGGAGGTTCGCGCCGGCACGCTGCTGGTGTTTCGCACCTATGAAAAGCTCAGCTATGCCCTGGTGCTCAGCGCGTCCCGCTCCCTGGCGGTAATGGATCGTTTCGAGAGCGCCGATCAAACGCAATAAATAGCCTGCTAAATAAGTTACCAACAGAGTTATCCACAGCTTGTTCCGGTCAAGGATGATCATATGTTTCCGATAAACAGCAACGAAATTTCTCCGGCAGAGCTGGAAGCCCGGCTACGCTTGCACAGGCTGCCGGAACTGGGTCCCCAGCGTTTTCGCGTGTTGATCGAGGCGTTCGGCTCTGCTTCCAAAGCCATCAGTGCACCGGCCAGTGCCTGGCGCGCGCTCGGGTTGCGGGCGGTGAGTGCCGATGCCCGGCGCAGTGCCGATGTTCGCGATGGGGCCAGTGCGGCGCTGGCATGGCTGGCCCACCCGGCCCAGCATTTACTGATGTGGGACCAACCTGACTACCCTGCACTGCTCAGCCAGATCGACGATGCACCGCCGCTGTTATTCGTTGCCGGCGACCCGACATTGCTGGAAAAACCGCAGCTGGCCGTGGTCGGCAGCCGTCGCGCTTCCCGCCCTGGCATGGACACCGCCGCCGCCTTTTCCCGCAGCCTGGCCAGTGCCGGTTTTGTCATCACCAGCGGCCTCGCACTGGGTATCGACGGTGCGGCTCACCAAGCCGCATTGGACGTGGGTGGTCATACCATCGGTGTGCTCGGCACCGGCCTGGAAAATTTTTATCCACAGCGCCATAAGACGCTCGCCGCCGCCATGATTGCCCAGGGCAGCGCCGTGGTTTCCGAGTTTCCCCTGGACGCCCCACCCCAGGCCGGTAACTTTCCACGGCGCAATCGCATCATCAGTGGGTTGTCCCTGGGTGTTCTGGTGGTGGAAGCCGGCATGGCCAGTGGTTCGCTGATCACCGCACGCCTGGCGGCGGAACAAGGGCGTGAGGTCTATGCCATTCCTGGTTCCATCCATCACCCCGGCGCCAAGGGCTGTCACCAGTTGATTCGCGATGGCGCGGTGCTGGTGGAAACCATCGAGCACATTCTGGAAGGCTTGCGCGGTTGGCAGGCGCTGTCACGGCCGGCGCCGGTGCCGGTGGTGCATCCGCTGGTGGCCCTGCTGCACGCGGCTCCCCATACCAGCGAAGCCCTGGCGATTGCCAGTGGCCGGCCGCTGTCCCAGGTGCTGGCGACCCTGACCGAGCTGGAACTCGAGGGCCAGGTGATCTGCGAAAGCGGGCGCTGGCTGGCGCGCTGCGAGCGTTTGTAGCGGCTTTTGTAGCTGGGTTTTGTAACGAAGATCGGTAAACTGCCCACAGCTTTAGTTCGGAGGGTAAACAATGGTCAACAGGTGGCGTGTGCTGGAAGCCGCGCGAGAAATTCGCGCAGGTGCGGTGATTGCTTATCCGACCGAAGCGGTCTGGGGCCTGGGCTGCGACCCGTGGAATGAAGAAGCGGTGGACCGTCTGCTGGCGATCAAGAATCGCTCAGTGAATAAGGGCCTGATCCTGGTGGCGGACAACATTCGCCAGTTCGACTTCCTGTTCGAAGACTTCCCCGACACCTGGATCGAGCGCATGGCCAGCACCTGGCCTGGGCCGAATACCTGGCTGGTGCCCCATCAGGACTTGCTGCCGCAATGGGTCACCGGTGTGCATGACACTGTGGCGCTGCGGGTCAGTGACCATCCGTTGGTACGGGATTTGTGTGCTCAGGTCGGGCCGCTGATTTCCACCTCGGCCAACCCCCAGGGCCGCCCGGCCGCGCGTACGCGGATTCGGGTGGAGCAGTATTTCCGTGGGCAAGTGGACCTTGTGCTGGGTGGCGCCCTGGGTGGGCGCAAGAACCCGAGCCTGATCCGCGATCTGGTGACAGGGGATGTAGTGCGACCGTCTTGAGACCGAGTCGCGCCCATCGGGGGCGAGCCCCCTCCCACATTTGATCGGTGTTCGTCATGACGACTCGGTCAAGGGGTGGGAGGGGGATTGCCCCCGATGACTTGCTTAAGGCAGCAGAATGGTTGAGCCGGTCGTGCGACGCGCGGACAATTCGGTCTGCGCTTTGGCCGCATCCGCCAGCGCATAACGCTGGTTGATATCAATGCGCACCTTGCCGCTCTTGATCATCGAGAAGAGATCATCGGCCATTGCCTGCAAGTCCTTTGGATTGCTCGCATAGGTCGCCAGCGTTGGGCGGGTGACATACAGCGAACCCTTCGCCGCCAGAATTCCCAGGTTCACCCCGTCCACCGCACCCGACGCATTCCCAAAACTCACCAGCAAGCCACGCGGTGCCACGCTGTCCAGTGAGGTCAGCCAGGTGTCTTTGCCGACGCCGTCATACACCACCGGCACCTTTTTTCCGTCAGTCAATTCCAGCACGCGCTGTGCGACATTTTCCTTGCTGTAATCGATGGTTTCCCAGGCGCCCAGGGATTTGGCCAGGGCGGCCTTCTCCGGTGAGCTCACCGTACCGATCAACTTGACGCCCAGCGCCTTGGCCCATTGGCAGGCCAGGGAGCCCACGCCGCCGGCAGCGGCATGGAACAGAATGGTTTCGCCGCCCTTCAACTCATACGTCTGGCGCAACAGGTACTGCACGGTCAGGCCCTTGAGCATGGCGCCGGCGGCCTGTTCGAAGCTGATCTCGTCTGGCAGATGCACCAGGTTGGCGGCGGGCAAGACATGCAACTGGCTGTAGGCGCCCAGCGGGCCGCTGCCGTAGGCCACGCGGTCGCCGACCTTGAACTGGCTGACGTCACTGCCCACGGCATCGACCACGCCCGCCCCCTCTGCGCCCAGCCCCGATGGCAAGCTCGGTGGTGCGTAAAGGCCGCTGCGAAAGTAAGTGTCGATGAAGTTCAGGCCAATGGCTTCGTTACGTACCCGAACCTGCTGTGGGCCAGGCTCCGCTGGTGTGTAGTCCACATACTCGAGCACGTCGGGGCCGCCATGGGCGCTGAACTGGATACGTTTGGCCATTTGCCTTCTCCTTGGGTCGAATAATACAAAGGCCCCTATCGGACTCCTAAGCTTGATCTTCGTCAACTGCGACGGCACGGGGTGCGGTGGTATCCTGTGCGCCCATTTGCCGCCGACGCCCAATGGCCTCGCGTAGCTTTGCCCGATTCAAGGTGATGCCATGACTACCCGCACCGAGGCTGTTAAAGCCTACCTGCTTGACCTGCAAGACCGCATTTGCAGCGCCCTGGAAACCTTCGAGACGGACACACGCTTTATCGAAGACGCCTGGACCCGGCCTGCCGGTGGCGGCGGTCGCACCCGTGTGATTGAAAACGGTTCGGTGATCGAAAAAGGCGGCGTTAACTTTTCCCACGTGTTCGGCAGCGGCTTGCCACCGTCCGCCAGTGCACACCGCCCGGAACTGGCCGGTCGCGGCTTCGAGGCGCTGGGGGTGTCACTGGTGATCCATCCCCATAACCCCCATGTGCCGACGTCCCACGCCAATGTGCGCTTTTTCACCGCAGAAAAAGAAGGCGAAGAGCCGGTGTGGTGGTTTGGCGGCGGCTTTGACCTCACGCCGTACTACGGCAATGAAGAGGATTGCGTGCACTGGCATCGCGTGGCCGAGCAGGCCTGTGCGCCATTCGGCGCGGACGTCTACCCGCGTTATAAAGCCTGGTGCGACACCTATTTCCATATCAAGCACCGCAACGAGCCGCGTGGCATCGGCGGCCTGTTTTTCGATGATTTGAACGAATGGGGCTTCGACACCTGCTTCGCCTTCATCCGCGCCATCGGTGATGCCTATATCGACGCCTACCTGCCGATCGTGCAACGCCGCCAGGCGATGGCCTATACCGAACAGCAGCGCCAGTTCCAGGAGTTTCGCCGGGGGCGTTACGTCGAGTTCAACCTCGTCTATGACCGTGGCACCCTGTTCGGCCTGCAATCGGGCGGGCGTACCGAGTCGATCCTGATGTCGCTGCCGCCCCAGGTACGCTGGAGCTACGACTGGAAAGCCGAAGCCGGCAGCGAGGAAGCGCGCCTCACCGACTACTTCCTGCAGGACCGCGACTGGCTCGGCCTGGCTGCGCCTAAGGCGGTGGAGTGATGGATCGCTATGTTGTCTTCGGCAATCCCATCGGCCACAGCAAATCGCCGTTGATTCACCGCATGTTTGCCGAGCAGACCGGCGAGCAACTGGACTACAGCACACTGCTCGCGCCGCAGGAGGATTTCACCGGCTGCGCCCGTGAGTTCTTTCAACACGGTCGTGGCGCGAACGTCACCGTGCCGTTCAAGGAAGACGCTTTCCGGCTGGCCGACACCCTCACCGAGCGCGCCCAACGCGCCGGCGCGGTGAATACCCTGAGCAAGCTGGCCGACGGCACGTTGCTGGGGGATAACACCGATGGCACCGGCCTGGTGCGCGACCTGACGGTGAACGCCGGGTTGAACCTGCAGGGCAAGCGCATCCTGCTGCTGGGCGCCGGTGGCGCGGTGCGCGGCGTGTTGGAACCGCTGCTGGCCGAGAGGCCTGCCTCGCTGATTATCGCTAACCGAACCGTGGAGAAAGCTGAAGTGCTGGCCGAGCTGTTCGACGACCTGGGGCCGGTGTCTGCCAGTGGGTTCGATTGGCTGCGTGAGCCGGTGGACGTAATCATCAACGCCACTTCCGCCAGCCTGTCGGGCGATGTACCGCCGATTGCGGGCAGTTTGATCGAACCGGGCAAGACGTTCTGCTACGACATGATGTACGCCAAGGAGCCCACCGCGTTTTGTCGCTGGGCTGAGGAACAGGGTGCTGCGGTAGCGATGGATGGGCTGGGTATGTTGGTGGAACAAGCAGCGCAAGCCTTCTTCCTGTGGCGCGGCGTGCGCCCGGAGACGGCGCCGGTACTGGCCGAGCTTCGCCGCCAGTTGGCCTGACACAAATCAAATGTGGGAGGGGGCTTGCTCCCGATAGCGGTGTTTCAGTCAACATATGAGTAGCTGACAGACCGCCATCGGGAGCAAGCCCCCTCCCACATTTTTGACCGCGTTCAGTCTTCGAAATGGATGGGGCACTTGTCGGCGCCTTCCAGTTTCTTCAATTCTTCAACCACGTGTGGCCTGGCGCCACGCAACGTCAGGCTACGCCCCAACCCCTTCAACCGCCGCGCCTCCTGATGCAGCATCTCCACCCCGGAATAGTCGATAAAGTTGATCTGCTGTGACTCGATCACCACCCGCTCGCCCTGCAGACTCTGCAGGCGCACTTGCAGGTAGTGGCTGGCGCCAAAAAAGATCGAGCCACCCACTCGCAATACATCCTCGTCACCGTCGCGCCACTGCTGAATGCGCGGTTGCGAAGTGCGCTTGAGGTAGAAAAAAAGCGACGCGAGCACTCCCGCATAAATCGCCGTTTGCAGTTCCAGCAGCAAGGTGGCGATACACGTCAGGCCCATCACCACAAATTCGGCGCGGCTCACACGGAACAACGCACGGAGGCCTCGGCGGTCCACCAGCCCCCAGCAGATCAGCAGGATGCTCGCCGCCATGCTTGGGATCGGAATGTGTGCGATCAGCCCCGCGCCAAACAGCGCGAACAGCGCCACCCAGAGCGCGGAAAACACGCCGGCCAATGGCGAGCAGGCCCCCGCCTCGTAACTGAGACCGGACCGGGTGAAGGAACCCGCCGACACGTACCCGGAGAAAAATCCGCCGATGATATTGGATAAGCCCTGGGCTCGGACTTCCTGATTGGCGTCGAGCAATTGCTGGGAACGCGCCGACAGTGAACGCGCAATCGACAGGCTGGTCACCAGCCCCAGCATGCCCACTGCCACGGCACTTGGTAGCAGACGCAAGATCGTATCCAGATCCATTGGCAATGAACGCATGGGCGGCAGCTGGCCGATAAACGCACTGACCAGCGCCACATGCCCGAACAGCGCCGGCCACAGCCACGCGGCCAGGCTGCCCAGGGCCAGGGCGATCAACAGCGTCGGCCAGCGCGGCATCAGGTATTTGAGCAGCGCGCCCACCAGCAAAGTGCCCAAGCCCAGGGCGAGCGAGGCGCGGTCCCACTCGCCGCCATGCTCGAGCAGCGCCAGCAGGCTGTTGATGGCGGTGGCCTGGCTCGCAAGCTCCAGCCCCAGCAGGTTGGGCAACTGGCCTAGGGCAATCACGACGGCGGCGCCGAGGGTGAAACCGAGTACCACGGAATGGGAGACGAAATTCACCAGCGCGCCGAAGCGCAGCATGCCCAATAGCCACTGGAAAACGCCGGCGAGGAAGGTCAGCAGCAGGATCAAGGTGACGTAATCCTGGGAACCCGGCACCGCCAGCGGGCTGATACTGGCGTAGAGCACGATGGAGATCGCCGCGGTAGGACCGCAGATCAGGTGCCAGGACGAACCCCACAGGCAAGCGATCAATACCGGGATGATTGCGGCGTACAGGCCGTATTCGGGTGGGAGACCAGCGATGAGCGCGTAAGCAATCGACTGCGGCAAGGCGAGCACGGCACCGCTGAGGCCAACCACCGCGTCCCGGCCGACGCTGGCGTGGGTTTGGCGCGGGAGCCAACTCAGAAAAGGAAAGAGTGTGTGACGGTTGGGCCGGGGCATCGCGAGCTCGGATAAAAAGGTTTGAGCTAGGGTATCAGGCTGCCACTGATCGTTCCCCCGCTCTGCGTGGGAATGCCTCATGTGACGCTCCGCGTCACGGTTTTAAAGCGGACGCAGAGCGTCCAGGAATGCATTCCCACGCGGAGCGTGGGAACGATCGCATCATTTGGATCGTGGTGTGTCTTAGAGTTTGGCTTTCACAGCGGCCAACGCATCCTGGCCATCCAGCGTCTTCACACCTTCCAGCCACTTGTCCAACACCGCCGGATTGGCCTTGATCCAAGCTTTCGCGGCGTCCGCATTGCTGACCTTGTTGTTCACCACGTCAGCCATGATGCTGTTCTCCATGGCCTGAGTGAAACTCAGGTTGGTCAGTAGTTTCCCCACATTCGGGCAGGCTTGCGCATAACCCTTGCGGGTCAACGTGTAGACGCTGCCGGTGTCACCAAAATACTTCTCGCCGCCCTTGAGGTAATGCATTTTCAACTGCACGTTCATCGGGTGCGGCGTCCAGCCGAGGAAGGTGACGAATTTCTGCTTCTTCACCGCCCGTGACACTTCCGCCAGCATCGCCTGCTCACTCGACTCGATCAGCTTCCACTGGCCAAGCTCGAAGTCATTTTTCTTGATGATCTCCTGCAGCGAGATATTCGCCGGTGCGCCGGAGCCGATGCCGTAGATCTTCTTGTCGAACTTGTCGGCAAATTTATTCAGATCGGCAAAATCATGCACGCCGGCTTCCCACACGTAGTCCGGTACGGCGAGGGTGAACTCGGTGCCTTCGAGGTTCTTCGCCAGTTGCACCACCTCGCCGTTCGCCACGAACTTGTCATAGAAGCCTTGCTGCGCCGGCATCCAGTTGCCCATGAACACGTCGACCTGGCCGTCCCTGAGCCCGCCGAAGGTAATCGGCACTGCCAGGGTGTCGACCTTGGCCTTGTAGCCCATGCCGCTCAGCAGAAAACCGGTGATGGCGTTGGTCGCCGCGATGTCGCTCCAGCCGGGGTCGGCCATTTTCACCGTTTCACAACTGGCGTCCGCGTAGGCATTGGCGCTGCTCAACGCCAGAATGCCCAGCACAACCGTTAATTTTTGCATGGCCTTCCCTCTGTATTTATTGGTTTTGGCAGGGTTGTGGATAACGTGCCTTGCGCTCCAGGTCGTCGAGGTCGATATGGTTGCGCATGTACTGCTGACTGGCGTCTACCAGGGGCTGGTGATCCCAGCTCTTCAGCTTGCCGTGGGTCAGTGCCTCGAATACCAGGCGACGGCGGCGTTGGCTGGCGAGCACTTGTTGGTGGATCGCCGGGATGTCCCATTTGGCCCGCGCTTCGTTCAAAAACGCCTCGAACAGTGGCCGGTGTTTCGGTGACTGGCTGAGGTTCTCCCGCTCGTGCGGGTCGTTGTGCACATCGAACAGCAGACAAGGGTCGTCTTCGCTGTAGATGAATTTGTAGGCGCCTCGGCGAATCATCATCAGCGGGCTGATGGTGCCTTCGGCCATGTATTCGCCAAACACTTCGTCGTGCCCGCCCTCGCCTTGCAGGTGCGGCAGCAGCGAGCGGCCATCCAGTGGCAGGCGTGGGTCCAGCTCGCCGCCGGCCAATTCCACCAGGGTCGGCAACAGGTCGGCGGTCGACACGGCCTGGGTCACACGGCGCGCCGCGAATTGTCCCGGCGCGCTGATCAGCAGCGGCACGCGGGCGGCCATCTCGAACCAGTGCATTTTGTACCAGAGGCCGTGTTCGCCCAGCATGTCGCCATGGTCGCCGGAGAAGATGATGATGGTGTTATCCGCCAGGCCGGTGTCTTCCAGGGTTTGTAGCAGCTTGCCGACGTTGCTGTCGATGTAGCTGCACGCGCCGAAGTAGGCACGGCGCGCATCGCGGATTTTATCCACAGGCAGCGGCTTGTCCCACAAGTCGTAGACCTTGAGCAAACGCTGGGAGTGCGGGTCGAGATCATCCTGCGCTGGCGTTGCAGGCAAGGGGATGTCGGCGTCGTCGTACAGGTCCCAGAACGGCTTGGGAATGGTGTACGGGTCGTGGGGATGGGTCATTGACACGGTCAGGCAGAACGGTTGATCGCCGTCCTCACGAATGTGATCGAACAGGTATTGCTGAGCCTTGAACACCACCTCTTCGTCGAAATCCAGCTGGTTGGTACGCACGCACGGCCCGGCTTGCAGCACGGAGGCCATGTTGTGGTACCAGGTGGGGCGTACATCCGGTTCATCCCAGTTCACCGCCCATCCGTAGTCCGCCGGGTAGATGTCGCTGGTCAGGCGCTCTTCATAACCGTGCAACTGGTCGGGACCGCAGAAATGCATCTTGCCCGACAGCGCGGTGCGGTAGCCGAGGCGCCGTAGGTAGTGGGCGTAAGTGGGTACATCGGCCGGGAAGTCTGCCGCGTTGTCATAGGCGCCGATCTTGCTTGGCAGCTGGCCGCTGACCAGGGTAAAGCGCGAAGGCGCACACAGCGGGCTGTTGCAGTAGGCAGCGTCGAAGACCACGCCGTGTTCGGCGAGGCGGCTCAGGTTCGGCAACTTGATCGGGGAAGATCCGTAGAAGGGCAGCATCGGTGCGGCCATTTGATCGGCCATGATGAAAAGAATGTTCTTGCGCTTCATGGGTTCTCGGCATTCCATAGGCAGTGTTTATGCGAATGAGCATGCAACCCGCTGACCGCGTGGTAAAGCCCATGAAGAACAATGCCTAGGATAAGCACAGCTTATGTATGAAGCGCTTGGTGACCTCTCCCTCGACCTGCTGCGCGCGTTCGAAGCGGCGGCGCGTCAGCGCAGTTTCACTGCCGCCGCGATGGAGCTGGGCACCACCCAGCCGGCCATCAGCCAGCAGATCAAACGCCTCGAAGAGCAGCTGGCGATCCGCTTGTTCGACCGCATCTACCGTGGCATCGAGTTGACCGAAGCGGGCGCCCTGCTGTTTGAACACGTCCAGGCCGGCCTGCACACCATTAACCTGGGCTTGAGCACCGTCACCGAGCAAGACCAGCATGAAGTGCTGCAAGTGGCCACCGACTTCGCCTTCGCCGCCTACTGGCTGATGCCGCGCCTGCATCGTTTCCACCAGGCCAACCCGCAGGTGGATGTGAGCCTGGTGACCAGCGAGCGCAACCACGCCAGCCTGCGCAGTGACATCGACGTGGCGGTGCTGTTCGGTGACGGACGCTTCAAGCAAGGCGACAGCCTGTGGCTGTTCAACGAGGAAGTGTTCCCGGTGTGCAGCCCGCAGTGGCTCAAGCACCAGGCCACCGCGCTGACGGTGCAGACCCTGCCGGACTACCCGTTGCTGCACTTGCGCCAGGAAAACAACCGCCACTGGTTCGACTGGGCCGGCGTGTTTCGCGAGCTGGGAATCAGCGCCGCGCCCACCCCAGGGCAATTGCGCTTCGACAATTACACGCTGCTGATTCAGGCGGCCATTGCCGGCCAGGGCGTCGCGATCGGCTGGCGCCACTTGGTGGATGACCTGCTGGAGCAGAACTGGTTGTGCCGGCCGATCAGCGACACGGTGATCTCGCGTTTCGGCTATTACGTGGTGCAGCCCCAGCGCAAGCGTCGTCGGCAGTTGGTCGAACGGTTTGTCGATTGGCTGGTGGCGGAGCAGGCCAGCAGCGCACAGTCATTGACCGGGCTGGCCCTGCCGTCAATTGCGGTCTAGGATCGCTGCACAGTGGAACCGGAGTCCGGCATGCAACGTATCAAGGGCTATCACGCCCATATCTACTTCGGCGCCAGCACGATCGACCAGGCGCGCACCTTGTGTGAAGACGCAGCTGCGCTCTTTCCGCTGCGCATGGGGCGCGTGCATGAGCGTCCGGTCGGCCCGCATCCGGACTGGAGTTGCCAGCTGGCGTTCGAGCCGGAATACATCGGCGTGGTGCTGCCCTGGCTGGCGCTGCATCGCAATGGCCTGGTGGTGTTCCTGCACCCTGACACCGGCGATGACCTGAAGGACCACACCGATTACGCGGTCTGGATGGGTGCGATGCGCGAGCTGGATTTGTCTATTTTTTAACCGTTATTTGCTGACGCAACTCGCCTCTTCCTAAGGATGTGTAAGATTTTGCGCGCCTATCTCCCAATATATGGGACTCTTATTTATATATTGAGATATTGCCAGGCATAGGTTTATATTCGCCCATCTGCTTTTTTCAGCACCCACTCATTTCAGGTGAAGCGATGCAGGCGCAATTGATCGCGCTCGATTGGGGAACCAGCTCCCTTCGTGCTTACAAACTAGGCCCCGCCGGCGTGGTGCTTGAACAACGCTCACTGCCCTGGGGCATCATGCATTTGCCCAGCGAACCGCGTGACATCGCGGGTGTTCGCTGCAGTAATGGCTTTGAGTTGGCATTCGATAGCGCCTGCGGGGATTGGCTCGACGCCCAGCCCGAACTGCCGGTGATCGCCTGCGGCATGGTGGGTAGCGCACAGGGTTGGAGCGAAGCGGCTTATCGCAACACCCCGGTGGATGTCGCCAGCCTGGGCCAGGCACTGCACAAGGTGCGCAGCATGCGTGGCGTCGATGTGCATATCGTGCCGGGCGTGATCGAACAGGTCGGCCTGCCCAATGTGATGCGCGGCGAAGAAACCCAGGTACTCGGTGTGCTGCACGGGCTCGCCACCGACGTACTGATCGGCCTGCCGGGCAGCCATTCCAAATGGGTCGAGGTGGTCGAGGGCTGTATCACGCACTTCGACACGTTCATGACCGGCGAGCTGTTCGCCATATTGAGTAAGCACAGCATCCTGGGACGTACCCAGCAATCATCGGAACATTTCCACACCGAGGCGTTTGACCGAGGCGTGGCTGTCGCGCTGTCGGCGGACGGCCAGCGCGGCGTGCTCTCGACCCTGTTCAGTGCGCGCACCCTCGGGCTGACCGCCGAACTTACGCCTGAGCAGCAGCCCGACTACCTGTCCGGCCTGCTGATCGGCCATGAACTCGCCGGTTTACCCGACAGCGCCAAACGCAAGCCGATCATCCTGGTCGGCGCCGCCCCTCTCTGCGCCCGCTATCAACGCGCCCTCGCCCAGTGCGGCTTCGCCCACGTCAGCATGGCGCAGGAAGCCAGCGAGCGCGGCTTGTGGCAACTGGCCGAGGCGGCCGGGCTCACTCAACCTGTAACGGAGGCCTGACATGCTCAAGAAAGCACTCGCACAAAACGGTTTGATCGCGATCCTGCGCGGTGTGCGTCCGGACGAAGCCCAAGCTGTCGGCCAGGTACTGTACCAGGCCGGTTTTCGCGTGATCGAGGTGCCGCTGAACTCGCCGGACCCCTACACCAGCATCCGCACCCTGCGCGACAGCCTGCCCGCCGATTGCCTGATCGGTGCCGGTACGGTGTTGACGCCCGAGCAGGTCGAGCAGGTCAAAGCCGCCGGCGGCCAAGTGATCGTCATGCCGCACAGCGATGCCAAGGTATTGCGTGCGGCGAAAGCGGCGGGCCTGTACCTGTCACCGGGCGTGGCCACGCCGACCGAGGCCTTTGCCGCACTGGCCGAAGGTGCCGACGTGCTGAAGCTGTTTCCGGCCGAGCAAATGGGCCCGGCGGTGATCAAGGCGTGGCTCGCGGTATTGCCGGCGGGCACGTTGCTGCTGCCGGTAGGCGGTATCACCCCGGACAACATGCAGGTATTCACCGACGCCGGTGCCAAAGGCTTCGGGCTGGGCTCGGGCTTGTTCAAGCCGGGCATGTCCGTGGAGCAGGTCGCGAGCCGCGCCCAGGCATACGTCGCAGCCTGGAAAGCCCTGGGCTGATTCCAAGTTCCGCGCCTGCTGGCGCCGCATCTACAAGAGAGATAACAGATGAAAATCACCAAACTGACGACCTTCATCGTCCCGCCGCGCTGGTGCTTCCTCAAGGTCGAAACCGACCAGGGTGTCACCGGCTGGGGTGAGCCCGTGGTTGAAGGTCGCGCCCACACCGTGGCCGCTGCCGTCGAAGAATTGTCCGACTACCTGATCGGTAAAGACCCACGCAATATCGAAGACATCTGGACCGTGCTCTACCGCGGCGGTTTCTACCGCGGTGGCGCGGTGCATATGAGCGCCCTCGCCGGTATCGACCAGGCGTTGTGGGACATCAAGGGCAAGGCCCTGGGCGTTTCGGTCAGCGACCTGCTGGGTGGCCAGGTGCGTGACAAGATCCGCGTGTATTCGTGGATCGGTGGCGACCGCCCGGCGGACACTGCCCGCGCCGCTAAAGAGGCCGTGGCCCGTGGTTTCACTGCGGTGAAAATGAACGGCACTGAAGAGCTGCAGTTCGTCGACAGCTTCGAAAAAGTCGACCTGGCCCTGGCCAACGTCGCCGCCGTGCGCGATGCGGTCGGCCCTAACGTGGGCATCGGCGTCGATTTCCATGGCCGTGTGCACAAGCCGATGGCCAAGGTGCTGATGAAGGAGCTGGACCCGTACAAGCTGATGTTCATCGAAGAGCCGGTGCTCAGCGAAAACTACGAGGCCCTCAAAGAACTCGCACCGCTGACCAGCACCCCGATTGCCCTGGGCGAGCGCCTGTTCTCGCGCTGGGACTTCAAGCGTGTGCTCAGCGAAGGCTACGTCGACATTATTCAGCCGGATGCGTCCCACGCCGGCGGCATCACCGAAACCCGCAAGATCGCCAGCATGGCCGAAGCCTACGACGTGGCACTGGCCCTGCACTGCCCGCTGGGCCCGATTGCCCTGGCGGCCTGCCTGCAACTGGATGCGGTTTGCTACAACGCCTTTATCCAGGAACAAAGCCTGGGCATTCACTACAACGAGAGCAACGACCTGCTCGACTACGTGCGCGACCCCGGTGTGTTCGATTATGACCAGGGCTTCGTGAAGATCCCCAACGGCCCGGGCCTGGGCATTGAGATCAACGAGGAATATGTGATCGAGCGGGCGGCCATTGGTCATCGCTGGCGCAACCCGATCTGGCGTCACGCTGACGGCAGTTTTGCCGAGTGGTGATTTCCAACTGATCGAACACGGTTAGAAATGTGGGAGGGGGCTTGCTCCCGATAGCGGAGTGTCAGACGACACTTTGGCGGCAGGTTCACCGCTATCGGGAGCAAGCCCCCTCCCACATTTGATTCGGTTTCTTCAGTCAGTCCTATCCAGACCTCAATAAACACAAGAAGAGGCACCCCATGCATCCTGAACCCTCGAGCGGACAGGCTTCCTTAGTCACGCCTAGCCGAAAGCGCTTCTTCATCATGGTGCTGCTGTTCATCACCGTGGTGATCAACTACCTCGACCGCAGCAACCTGTCGATTGCCGCCCCTGCGCTGACCAGCGAGCTGGGCATCGACCCAGTCCATGTCGGGCTGATTTTCTCGGCGTTCGGCTGGACCTACGCCGCCATGCAGATTCCTGGCGGCTGGCTGGTAGACCGTGTGCCCCCGCGCATTCTCTACACTGCGGCCCTGCTGCTGTGGTCGATCGCCACCGTCATGCTCGGCTTTGCCGCCAGCTTCATCGCCTTGTTCGTGTTGCGCATGGCCGTCGGCGCCCTGGAAGCCCCGGCCTACCCGATCAACAGCCGGGTCGTGACCACCTGGTTTCCCGAGCGCGAGCGCGCCACGGCGATTGGCGTCTACACCTCCGGGCAGTTCGTCGGGCTGGCGTTTCTCACCCCCGTGCTGGCCTGGCTGCAGCATGCGTTCGGCTGGCACATGGTGTTCGTCGCCACCGGTGGTGTCGGCATCCTATGGGCGGTGATCTGGTATGCGGTGTATCGCGAGCCCAAGGATTTCAAAGGCGCCAACGCGGCGGAAATCCAGTTGATCCGCGACGGCGGCGGCCTGGTGGATATGCAGGCGCAAGCGACCAAGGCGCCGTTCAGTTGGGTCGACCTCGGTATTGTGCTGAGCAAGCGCAAATTGTGGGGCATCTACCTGGGGCAGTTTTGCCTGAACTCGACCCTGTGGTTTTTCCTGACCTGGTTCCCGACCTACCTGGTGAAGTATCGCGGGATGGATTTCATCAAGTCCGGCCTGCTGGCCTCGTTGCCGTTTCTGGCGGCGTTCGTCGGCGTGCTGTGCTCGGGGATTTTTTCCGATTGGCTGATTCGCCGGGGCGCCTCGGTGGGCTTTGCGCGCAAGTTGCCGATCATTGGCGGGCTGCTGATTTCCACCGCGATCATCGGCGCCAACTACGTGGACTCCACAGCCTGGGTGATTGCCTTCCTGGCGCTGGCGTTTTTCGGCAATGGCCTGGCGTCGATCACCTGGTCGCTGGTGTCCACGCTGGCCCCCGCACGTCTGTTGGGCCTGACCGGTGGCGTGTTCAACTTCATCGGCAACCTGTCGGCCATTGCCACGCCAATCGTGATTGGCTTTCTCGCCAGCGGTGATTCGTTTGCGCCAGCGATTACCTACATTGCGGTGCTGGCGTTGCTTGGGGCGCTGTCCTACGTGTTGCTGGTGGGCAAGGTTGAGCGGATCGAGCTGAACGAATAACCTGTGGCGAGGGAGCTCCGCCTCACAGCGAGCTCCCTGGTGACTGCTTACGGGCGCTTACTTACGGGCGTTACGCACGCCTTGCGACAGCGCCGCGCAATGGCTCAATACGCCATCGATCGCTTGCTGGTCGCTGCTGGCGTTGGCGATGTGATCGATTAGCGCAGAACCCACCACCACACCGTCCGCCAGGCGCGCGATGGCCGCCGCTTGCTCCGGTGTACGGATACCGAAGCCGATGCTGATCGGCAGGTCAGTGTGGCGACGCAAGCGGGCGACGGCCTCCTCGACGTGTTCCAGGGTCGCGGCGCCGGCACCGGTCACGCCGGCGACCGACACGTAGTACACAAAGCCGGAGCTGCCATTGAGTACGGTCGGCAAACGTACGTCGTCTGTGGTCGGGGTGGTCAGGCGGATAAAGTCGATGCCAGCGGCCTGGGCCGGGTCGCAGAGCTCGCCGTTATGCTCGGGCGGCATGTCGACCACGATCAGGCCATCGACCCCGGCCTCCTTGGCGTCGGCAATGAACTGCGGCACGCCGTATTTGTGGATCGGGTTGAAGTAACCCATCAGCACCAGCGGCGTGTCGTTGTTGTCCTTGCGGAACTCGCGGACCATCTGCAGGGTTTTGGCCAGGTTCTGCTTGGCTTCCAGCGCACGGATGTTGGCCAACTGGATCGCCGGGCCATCAGCCATCGGGTCGGTGAAGGGCATGCCCAGTTCGATCACGTCGGCGCCAGCGGCGGGCAAGCCTTTGAGGATGGCCAGCGAGGTGTCATAACCCGGGTCGCCGGCGGTGACGAAGGTCACCAGGGCGGCACGGTTTTGTTCTTTCAGCTGTGCAAAGCGGGTGTGCAGGCGGCTCATCAGTGTTTCTCCTGCTGGGAGGTTTGCATATGGTGCATCACCGTCTGCATGTCTTTGTCGCCACGGCCGGAAAGGTTGACCACCATCAGGTGATCGGCAGGCAAGGTCGGCGCGCGCTTGAACACTTCAGCCAGGGCATGTGCGCTTTCCAGCGCGGGAATGATCCCTTCCAGGCGGCAGCATTTGTGGAAGGCGTCGAGGGCTTCATCGTCAGTCACAGAGGTGTACTGGACGCGGCCGATGTCGTGCAACCAGGCGTGTTCAGGGCCGATGCCGGGGTAGTCCAGGCCTGCGGAAATCGAGTGGGCGTCGATGATCTGGCCATCATCGTCCTGCAGCAGGAAGGTGCGGTTGCCGTGCAGTACGCCGGGTACTCCGCCGTTGAGGCTGGCGGCGTGCTTGCCGGTTTCGATGCCGTGGCCGGCCGCTTCAACGCCGATGATTTCGACGCTGGTGTCATCCAGGAACGGGTGGAACAGGCCCATGGCGTTGGAACCGCCACCGATGCACGCTACCAGGCTGTCCGGCAGGCGGCCTTCCTGGGCTTGCAGCTGGTCGCGGGTTTCCTTGCCGATGACGGCCTGGAAGTCGCGGACCATGGCCGGGTACGGATGCGGGCCGGCCACGGTGCCGATCAGGTAGAAGGTGCTGTCGACATTGGTCACCCAGTCGCGCAGGGCTTCGTTCATGGCGTCTTTCAGGGTGCCGGTGCCGGCGACCACCGGGATCACCTCCGCCCCCAGCAGCTTCATGCGGAACACGTTGGCCTGTTGGCGCTCGATGTCGGTGGTGCCCATGTAGATCACGCATTGCAGGCCGAAACGCGCGGCCACGGTGGCGGTAGCCACGCCGTGCATGCCGGCGCCGGTCTCGGCGATGATGCGTTTCTTGCCCATGCGGCGTGCCAGCAGGATCTGGCCGATGCAGTTGTTGATCTTGTGCGCGCCGGTGTGGTTCAGCTCTTCGCGCTTGAGGTAGATCTTGGCGCCGCCGCAGAACTCGGTCAGGCGTTCGGCGAAGTACAGCGGGCTTGGGCGGCCGACGTAGTCGCGCTGGAAGTAGGCCAATTCTTCGTTGAATGCCGGATCGATCTTGGCGGCTTCGTATTCACGGGCCAGTTCAAGGATCAACGGCATCAGGGTTTCAGCGACGTAGCGGCCGCCAAACGCGCCAAACAGGCCGTTGGCGTCAGGGCCGTTGCGCAGATCGGTCTGGGACTGGGTCATGGGGCGCTCCAGGAAAGAATGGGGTGTAGAGAACAATGAAGGCCACTCTACCCCTGCCGCTCCCGGCTGAAAACCGATAAGATCGCCGCAACCTGTCAGGAAAACTCACAAATGAGTCGAGACCTTCCGCCGCTTAACGCGCTACGCGCGTTTGAAGCCACCGCCCGCCTCAGCAGCGTCAGCCAGGCGGCCGAGCAACTGCACGTCACCCATGGCGCAGTCAGTCGCCAATTGAAAGTGCTGGAAGAACACTTGGGCGTCAGCCTG
Source organism: Pseudomonas sp. R2-7-07 (assembly GCF_003852355.1). Lineage (NCBI taxonomy): Bacteria > Pseudomonadati > Pseudomonadota > Gammaproteobacteria > Pseudomonadales > Pseudomonadaceae > Pseudomonas > Pseudomonas sp. R2-7-07. Next base: position 38,047 of record NZ_CP027759.1, read on the forward strand.
TTCGTCAAGGATGGGCGCGGCCTTAAACTCACAGATGCCGGGGCCAGGCTGCGCGATGTCAGTGCCGAGGCGTTTGAACGTCTGCGGGATGTTTGCGCCGAACTCAGCCAAAACAGCGCTGATGCGCCGTTTGTGCTTGGTTGTTCAGGCAGTTTGCTGGCGCGCTGGTTTATTCCACGCTTGGGACGCTTGAATGCGGACCTGCCGGACTTGCGTTTACACCTGTCGGCGGGCGAAGGCGATCTGGACCCGCGACGCCCAGGGCTGGACGCCCTGTTGGTATTCGCCGAGCCACCGTGGCCAGTGGATATGCAGGTGTATGAGTTGGCAAGCGAGCGTATTGGCCCGGTGATGAGTCCGCGATTTGCAGGTTACGCGCGCCTGCTTCACGCGCCCGCTGCAGCCTTGTGTGGCGAAGCGCTGCTGCACACCACGTCACGTCCGCAGGCCTGGCCGAGTTGGGCGCAGCAACACGCAATCGATCCCGGCGCGCTGAAGCTCGGCCAGGGTTTTGAGCATTTGTATTATTTGCTGGAAGCGGCGGTTGCAGGGCTGGGTGTGGCAATCGCGCCCGAGCCGCTGGTGGCAGAGGACCTGCGAGCAGGTCGCCTGGTGGCGCCGTGGGGCTTCAGTGAAACCCCGGCGCACCTGGCGTTGTGGCTACCCAAGCGCGCCGCAGACGGGCGCGCCGGGCAATTGGCGCAGTGGCTCAAGGCTGAGCTGGCGCGCCAACCGGTTTAGTCGCCGCGCTTGCACAGCAGGTAGGCGGCCAGCAGGCCGAGTGCACCTACAGCGACGCCGGCTGTGGTCCACGGGTGCTCTTGGGCGTAGTCCCGAGTAGCGACACCGGTTTCACGAATTTTGACTTTGCTTTCTTCATAGGCATCGCTGATCAGGTGGCGAGAGTGCTTGAGGGCATTCTCGGCATTGCTTTTCAGGGCCTTCAGCGTTTTGCGCGACTCATCGGATGCATCATCCTTGAGGCTCTCAAGGGATTTGAGCAGGCTCGAAATCTCGGCTTCCATGCTTTCCAGCGACGCTTTGCGTAAAGAAGTGTTGGCCATGTGGACATCTCCTGAAGTGATTGAGTGGCATGTGTAGATACCGACTGCGGCTGTTTCAGAAAGTGCATTAAATCTGAACTTTCGTGGCCGAGCGGTCGCCTCAAGCAGTACGAATATTCACTGCTAGTCTTGATTGACGACCTACAGGAGAAACACCATGAGCGAACATCACACCTACAAGAAAGTCGAATTGGTGGGTTCGTCCACCACCACCATCGAAGATGCGATCCAGAATGCTTTGGCCGAAGCCAGCAAAAGCCTCAAGCACCTGGAGTGGTTTGAAGTGACTGAAACCCGTGGGCATATCGAGAATGGCAAGGTCGCGCACTATCAGGTCACCCTGAAGGTGGGATTCCGAATTGCCAGTAGTTGATCGGGCGCGTGGAACTTTGATCGCTGGCCGATTGCCATAACCTGCGCTACACATAATGGGTGCCGACGCCATAAGCGTCGGCACGCTCTTTTCGACCAGCGCAAGGAAAGTATCGGATGAAGAAGTTTCTGTTAGCGGCAGGTTTGTTGAGCATCGCCGGCACGGCCCTGGCGGCGGGCAAGCCTTGTGAAGAGCTGAAAAGCGAGTTGGCTGCGAAGCTCGATGCTAAAGGCGTTCAGCACTATTCACTGGATGTTGTCGACAAAGGTGCAGCAGCCGATGCCAAGGTGATTGGCAGCTGTGAAGGCGGCACCAAGGAAATCGTGTACAAGCGCGGTTAAGCCCGTGTTGCAGACCTAAAACCGACGCACTTGTGGCGAGGGAGCTTGCTCCCGCTGGAGTGCGCAGCGCTCCCTTTTTTTTTGGGGCCGCTTCGCAGCCCAGCGGGAGCAAGCTCCCTCGCCACAGGCGCGTCGGTTTTTTTTGTCCGGGGTTTAGCCCTTCATCAATTGCGCCAGCAGTTCGTAGGAATGAATCCGGTCGGCATGCTCGTACAGGTCGCAGGTAAAGATCAGTTCATCAGCGCCGGTCTGCTCGATCAGCACCTCCAGTTTGGCGCGGATCTTCGCCGGGCTGCCCACCATCGCCAAGCCGAGGAAACTGCCGACCGCGTCTTTTTCGTGGGGCAGCCACAGGCCGTCCATGGTTTTCACCGGTGGGCGCTGCACCAGGCTTTGCCCGCGCATCAGCGCGAGAATGCGCTGGTACACCGAGGTGGCCAGGTAGTCAGCCTGTTCATCGGTGTCAGCGGCCACCAGCGGAATGCCGAGCATGACGTAGGGCTTTTCCAGCACGGCCGAAGGCTTGAAGTGATTGCGGTACACGCGAATCGCTTCATGCATCAGGCGCGGTGCGAAATGTGAGGCGAAGGCGTAGGGCAAGCCACGTTCACCGGCCAATTGCGCGCTGAACAGGCTTGAGCCCAACAGCCATACCGGCACGTTGGTGCCGGTGCCCGGTACCGCGATCACCCGTTGCTCGGGCGTGCGTGGGCCGAGGTAGGCCATCAGTTCGGCCACATCTTCTGGGAAGTCGTCGGCACTGCCGGAGCGTTCACGACGCAGGGCGCGGGCGGTCATCTGGTCGGAACCAGGCGCACGGCCCAGGCCCAGGTCAATACGGCCGGGGTACAGGCTTTCCAGGGTGCCGAACTGCTCGGCAATCACCAGCGGCGCATGGTTGGGCAGCATCACCCCGCCGGAGCCGACACGGATGGTCGAAGTGCCCCCGGCCAGGTAGCCAAGCAATACTGAAGTGGCCGAGCTGGCGATACCGTCCATATTGTGGTGTTCAGCCACCCAGAAACGGTTGTAGCCGAGTTTTTCCACATGCTGGGCAAGGTCCAGGGAATTGCGCAGCGATTGCGCTGGACTGCCGTTGGCGCGAACGGGCACCAGGTCGAGGGTCGAATACTTCACGTCGGACAGCGTTTTCATAGCCTGCTTCTCCAATGGGGGCGCAGGCTTCTTAGACGAACCAAAACCTGCCGCTTCATGTGCATGTTCTATGCAATGAGGGCATATACCCGAGATTCAATAGCCAACAAGATATTTCCTACTTAAATGGTAGGTTTTTCCGACAAGGTGAACTTTGCCGCCGCGTCTATCCTCAGAACCTTACCGACGCAAAACTACCGTTCGAGGAGAAAGCTATGAGTATCGTTAAAAAGGCATCCGCGCATTGGGAAGGCGATCTGAAGACTGGCCTGGGTTCCATTTCCACGGAAACCGGCGTACTGCGCGAAGCACCCTACGGCTTCAAGGCGCGTTTCGAAGGCGGCAAGGGCACCAACCCTGAAGAGCTGATCGGCGCGGCCCACGCCGGCTGTTTCTCCATGGCCTTTTCCATGATTCTCGGCGACGCGGGCCTGAAGGCTGACAGCATCGACACCCAGGCCGAAGTTAGCCTCGACCAGGTCGAGGGTGGTTTTGCGATTACCGCCGTGCATCTGGTTCTTAAGGCCAAGATCCCAGGCGCCAGCCAGGCGCAGTTCGACGAACTGAGCAAAAAGGCCAAGGAAGGGTGCCCGGTGTCCAAAGTGCTGAACGCAACCATCACTCTGGACGCCACACTGGTTAACTGACACACCTTCCATGTAGGAGCGAGCTTGCTCGCGAAAAACTCAGGGCCACCGCGTTTATCCAGAATGAACGCGTTGCCTGGATGTTCTTCGCGAGCAAGCTCGCTCCTACAAATGGCCCTGACTGGCTGGTATCTGGGCTTGCCCCCTGCCACATTTAGTTTTGCGTTAAATCAGAACTCGTATTTCATAGATGTGGTCCTATAGCCTATGCAGCCTAGGCGCACACTCGTGCGCATGCATTCAGGGAGCTTCACACATGAAACGTTTTGCCTTGGCAATCATCTGCGGTGTATTGGCCACTTCGGCCGTGGCCGCGCCAAAAGATTGTGAAGAGCTCAGGAAGGAAATCGAAGTGAATATCCAGGCCAAGGCGATCCCGTCCTACACCCTGGAAATCATCACTGCCGAAGAAGCCAAGAACCACGACAGCGCCATGATTGTCGGCTCGTGCGAAAACGGCACCAAGCGCATCCTCTACCAGAAAAACAACGACTGATCAGATGCAGTTCACACTGCGCTCTTCGGCCAGCAACTGACGCGCCGAGTCATACAGGCGGATGTTGGGGGTGAAGGCCAGTGAGCGACCTTCCAGTACGTAGCGTTGGCCAGCCTGGAAATGGTCGTACTGCAAGGTCATGAAGCAGGTTCGATACATCATCTGGCTGAGCCCTCCCAAACCACCGCCGGCGGGCACTTCGAAATCGAAGCGCACCATCAGTTCGTGGGGGCCGGGCGGCATTTGGAAAAAGCGCCCGTCGTCGAGGTTTTTCCCGTCCAGCCGCTGAGCCATGACCATTTTGGAGCCTGGTGTCGGCGTAGTGAAGTCTACCCAGGCCTGCTGCGGGTCGACTGGCGGGATGGGCGTCGATGCGCAAGCGCTGAGGAACAGGGCGGCGATGGGATACAGAAGCTGGCGCATGGCAGGTACTCAATGCGAGGAGATAGTTTGAGTATAAACACGCCATCGTGTGGAACATTCAAATTCACTTCAAGCGTATCGGTCTGGCGAACACATCAACCAGGAGCAGTCGCGGCATGATCAGGCGTTTTCTTCCGGGGTTGATCGCGGTGCTGCTCAGCGGCTGCTCCAGCGTCAGTTATTACAGCCAGTTGGCAAGTGGCCAGTGGCAACTGCTGCGGGCGCGGGAACCGGTGGCCGAGGTGATCGCCGATCCAGCTCGTCCTCAAGGGTTGCGCGAACATCTGGTTCAATCCCAGAAAGCTCGCACTTTCGCCAGCGAACACCTGCACTTGCCCGACAATCAAAGTTACCGGCTCTACGCCGATATTGGCCGACCCTATGTGGTCTGGAATGTCTTCGCCACGCAGGAATTTTCTCTATCGCCTGAAAACCACTGTTTCCCCATCGCCGGTTGCGTCGCCTACCGCGGCTATTACAGCCAGGGCGCGGCACGCGGCGAAGCGGCATTGCTGCGCCAACAGGGCATGGACGTGTCGATTGGCGGCGTCGAGGCGTATTCCACCTTGGGTTGGTTCAACGACCCGATCATCAGTTCGATGCTGCACTGGGGCGATGAGCGCCTGGCCACGTTGATCTTCCATGAGCTGGCGCATCAGCGCTTCTATGTGAAGGACGACACCGAATTCAATGAGTCATTCGCCAGCTTCGTCGAGCAGGAAGGTACTCGGCAGTGGCGTGCTTCCCGTGGCCTGGCGCCGCTGAGCGATGGGACGCTGCAGCAGCGTGACCAGTTCATTCGCCTGATTCTCGATACCCGCAAACGCCTGGAAACCCTCTACGCACAGCCCTTGGCGCGCGAAGCCATGCGCCAGGCCAAGGCGGCGGAGTTCGAACGCCTGCGCCTTAAGTACCGACAGATGCGCGACAGCCAATGGGGCGGTGACAAGCGCTATGACGCGTGGATCAACCAGCCGATGAACAATGCACGGCTGTTGCCTTTCGGACTGTATGACCAATGGGTGCCGGCGTTCGCAGCATTGTTTCGGCAGGAAGGCGGGGACTGGGTCAGGTTTTATCAGGCGGTGCGCGCATTGGGCGGTTTGGCTTCGCAAGAGCGCAAGATTCGTTTGAGGCAATTGATGAACGAATACCAGGGGATGGATGCGCAGAGCACGTTTGACGCGAGCAGATACAAGTAATATCTACATATCCCACTGCTCTGAGACGCGCTCATTAGAGTTTCCTGACCTTTACAGCGTCAGGGTTTCCTCATGTCTCTACCCTTGCATCAAAACACACCAACGTTAACGGCGATCGATCCACGCGGGTTGGCTGTGCGCACGGTCGCTTATTACCGGCCGACTGCCCAAGTCGAGCTTGAGGCGCGTATTACCCGTCAAGCGTTCAACGCCACGGGTTTCGTCGTGCAGCAGTACGGGCCACGTCAGTGGATGGCAAGTGACGCCAAAGGGGTGAAAAAAGCCAGTCACGTGACGGTCTACAGCCTTGGCGGTCAGCCGATCTACAGCGCTAGCACGGATGCAGGCTGGCGCTTGACGTTACTGGGGGGCGCGGGTCAATGGGTGCACAGGTGGGATGGTCGCGGCGCTCACCGTAAGTGCAACTATGACGCTTCGCTGCGGCCCGTGGCGGTGTTTGAACAAGCGGCCCATGATTCATCTGAGCGATGTGTAGAAAGGTTGGAATATGCAGGTTATTCAACGGCTGAGGCGGTGAATAATCGCTGCGGCCGGCTGGTGTTGCATGACGGCGAGTGCGTCAGAACGCGCTTTGAGGAGTATGGCCTGCAGGGGCATGTATCAAGGCAGGCGCAGCGTTTTCTTCGAGAGATTGCGACGGTCAACTGGCCCTTGCAACCCACACAGCGAGAAGCTTTATTGCAGGATGAAGACTTCGTGACGTCATGGCGCTTCAGTGCATTGGGGGAAGCGCTTGAGCAGGTAGATGCAAAAAACAATGTAAAAGACAGTCGTTATGGACGCACCGGTGAGCTACTGGAAGTTGGCATCACCCTGGCGGGCGGTACTCGTCAGGTCATCGCGGATGGGGCCGACTACAACGCCCATGGTCAGATGCTAACGCAACGTGCTGGGAACGGCGTAGTGAGCGAGTGGACCTACGACCCGCGCAGCCAGCGTGTGGAGCGATTATTGACCTATCGCAGCAGGGCAAAGAAAGAGCGGCTGCAGGATTTGGCATACACCTATGACCACGTCGGCAATGTGATCAAAATCGTCGACGCAGCCCAACCCATCCAATGGTCAAGCAACGCCCAGGTCATGGCTGTCAGCCATTATCAATATGACACTTTGTATCAGCTGGTCCAGGCCAATGGGCGAGAGAATGCGCACAATAGCGCTGGATCGGGGCTGCCAAGGCGGGTGACTTTCGGCGCCGCAGATGATAGCCAATGGCGCAACTACACCCGAACCTATACCTATGACGCCGATGGCAATCTGCAAAAGCTGCAGCATGTGCCTAGCAACGGCAGCGGTTACACGCGAACAATGAGGGTAGCGACGCTCGGAAACCAAAGTCTGCCGACTACAGGCCCATTGATCGAGTCGCCCGCATTGGGCAAGGGCTTCGACCTCAATGGCAACCAGCAGCAACTCGAGCGTGGGCAGACCATGAACTGGGATGTGTCCAACCGACTGATCAGTGTTGCCTTGGTGACCCGGGAGGGCGCGGCCAACGATGAAGAGCTGTACGGCTATGATGCGTTCGGCCGGCGCGTGATAAAAAATAGTTTGGTCCGGGCGGGCGCACTCACTCATCGTGCGCAGGTGTGCTATCTGCCGGGGCTGGAAGTACGGCGCGACAGTGCCAGCGGCGAATGGCTGAATGTCTTGAATATTGAAGTCGGTCGCTACAGCGTGCGGATACTTCAATGGGAAAAAGGTCGTCCTTCCGAGCTTGCGAACAATTCCATTCGTTGCAACTTGGCGGATCATTTGGGCAGCAGCACCCTGGAGCTGGATGAAAAGGCCCTGCTGATCAGTCAGGAAAGTTATTACCCATTTGGCAGCACTGCGTGGTGGGCGGCGAGAGGCGCCATCGAGGCACGCTATAAAACTTGCCGCTACAGTGGCAAGGAGCGCGATGCTACTGGGCTGTATTACTACGGGTTGCGTTACTACGCACCCTGGTTGCAGCGTTGGATCAGCCCGGACCTGGCAGGGACACTTGACGGACTGAATCGATACAGGATGGTGCATAACAACCCGATGAACAGGGTTGATCGTCAAGGGATGATTACATCCTTGCCCACCGACTGGAGTTCGGCAGGTCAAGGCAGGCTGCCAAGCTTTGGGCATCACATGTCCGTGGGCGCTGCACAGGGCGTGGTACTGGGCGGGGTTGCTGCGCTAGGGGCCAAGCTGACGGGCATTGTGGGGCCCTCAGTGGCGTTCGGCGCGTTCGTTGCGGGAGGCGTAGGTTTTGCCGCAGTACGCAACGTTTCGGATGAAATCCGCCATTCATTGTGGGTAGGGTCACCCAGTTATAAAAAGCTCGTGGCGGGTGCGCAGGCAGCTTCTGTCCTGTTGAATGCAGCGTATGCGGCGATCAATGATCCTGCTAACGCAACTGAATTGAATCAGCTGGATGCATTGTTCTTCGGGGCGGCGCAGGGCTCGAGCAATCTGCAGGAAACGATGTCTGCGGTGAGTTATTACCATGACAACTTACACAGAATAAGCGTCATGGAGCACCATGAAGGCAGGACGACGGTAGAGGCTATTTCAGCCAGAGGCACATTGGCGTCCGGCAGGCTGACGATGCCAAGCGTAAAACGTCTGATGTATTTTCAGCGGGATTTTCTAGAACGGTCTTCTGCAAAGGAAATTGCTCATACCTTCATTCATGAAGTCACTCACAGCGCACTCGCGACCCACGATGAAGGCGGCAGTTCGGCCACCGAGGACACGTTATCGTCCTATTTGAATCGACTGCGCAGTCAGAGGATTTCACTTGCCACCAGTGCAGAGGCCAACGCTCATTATTTTTCTTTGTTGGCCGCCTTGCACCTCAATAAAGCCGATTATCAGCGCAGAAAAAACCTGTTAACCAGTGGAATATCCGCTCACCCTGCAAGCTCACCGGCCGCACATGCTCCAATGCGCAGACGGAGGCCTTGAAAACCCGCGTGGCGTGTTAGCGGTGGCCCATAAACGCCTGGTGCAACTCGGCCAATGTTTCAAAATGCCAGGTCGGCGCTTCGGCATTCAACTCTGCAAAGCTGCCAAACCCATACCCCACCGCCGCCGAGTCGAGCCCATTGCTGCGCGCGCCGATCAGGTCATGCTTGCGGTCACCGATCATCAAGGTGGTGGTCGGGTCCAGCCCTTCTTCACGCACCAGGTGGGCGATCAGCTCGACCTTGTTGGTGCGCGTGCCATCCAGCTCGCTGCCGTAAATCACCTTGAAGTGCTTGGCGAAGTCGAAATGCCGTGCGATCTCACGGGCAAATTCCCACGGTTTGGAGGTGGCCACATACAGCTGGCGGCCTTGGCTGTTCAGTTCTTCGAGCAAGGGCATCACGCCATCGAACACATGGTTTTCATAAAGCCCGGTGACCTTGAAACGCTCGCGATAAAAATTCACCGCTTGCCACGCCTTGGCTTCGTCGAAGCCATAGAATTGCATGAACGCTTGCAGCAACGGCGGGCCGATGAAGTGTTCGAGGCGGGACAGGTCCGGCTCGTCGATGCCCAGCTTGCCAAGGGCGTACTGGATCGAGCGGGTGATGCCCTCACGTGGGTCGGTGAGGGTGCCATCGAGGTCGAACAGCACGGTTGGGTGGTGCAGGGTCATCGGTCGAATCCTTCAGCCAGGTGCAGGTCTTTGAGCTTCACGTAGTTCGCTGCGCTGTAGGTGAAAAAGGCCCGCTCCTTGTCAGTCAAAGGGCGCACCTGTTTAACCGGGCTGCCGACGTACAAAAAGCCACTGTCGAGTTTCTTGCCCGGCGGCACCAGGCTGCCGGCCCCGATGATCACGTCATCCTCCACCACGGCGCCGTCCATCACGATGCTGCCCATGCCGATCAGGATGCGACTCCCCACGGTGCAGCCATGCAGCATGACTTTATGGGCGATGGTCACGTCGTCACCGATCAACAGTGGGAAACCGTCCGGGTTGAACGGGCCGGCGTGGGTGATGTGCAGCACGCAGCCATCCTGCACGCTGGTGCGCGCGCCGATACGGATGCGGTGCATATCGCCGCGAATCACCGTCAAGGGCCAGACTGAGCTGTCGGCGCCGATTTCGACATCGCCGATCACCACCGCCGAAACATCGACAAAAGCCCCGGTGCCCAGGGTTGGCGTGTGGTTCTGATAGGTGCGAAGGGTCACGATAGCCTCTCTCTGTTGTACTGATAGCTGCGGTGGGTGTTGATTGTAATTAAGATGCCCCCATCTTTGTCTTATCTGTTTTTTCAGCCAAGGTGCCAACCGTGAGCGCGAACAACCCTCTTCTGCAGCCCTACGACCTGCCGCCGTTCTCGGCGATCCGTGCCGAGCATGTCCAGCCGGCCATCGAACAGATCCTTGCCGATAACCGGGCAGCTATCGCAGAAATCCTGCAAAGCCAGGGAAAAAATCCGACATGGGCGGGCTTGGTCCTGGCCATGGACGAGCTTAACGATCGCCTGGGCGCGGCGTGGAGCCCTGTCAGCCACCTCAACGCCGTGTGTAACAGCGCCGAACTGCGCGAAGCCTATGAGGCCTGCCTGCCGGCATTGAGCGCCTACTCCACCGAGATGGGGCAGAATCGTGAACTGTTCCAGGCCTTCGAGGCCTTGGCCAGCAGCCCCGAGGCCGCCGGTTTCGATGTGGCGCAAAAAACCGTGCTGGAACACGCCCTGCGCGACTTCCGCTTGTCGGGTATCGATTTGCCGCCGGAGCAGCAAAAGCGCTACGCCGAAGTGCAAAGCAAGCTGTCGGAGCTGGGCAGCAAATTCTCCAACCAGTTGCTGGATGCCACCCAGGCCTGGACCAAGCACGTCACCGACGAAGCCACCCTCGCCGGCCTGACCGATTCGGCCAAGGCACAAATGGCCGCCGCCGCCCAGGCCAAAGGTCTCGATGGCTGGCTGATCACCCTGGAATTTCCGAGCTATTACGCGGTAATGACCTACGCCCAGGACCGCGCCCTGCGTGAAGAAGTCTACGCGGCCTACTGCACCCGCGCGTCGGACCAAGGCCCGAATGCCGGTCAGAACGATAACGGCCCGGTGATGGAACAGATCCTCGACCTGCGTCAGGAGCTGGCCCAACTGCTGGGCTATGCGTCGTTCGCCGAACTGAGCCTCGCTACCAAGATGGCCGAGTCCAGCGACCAGGTGCTGAGCTTCCTGCGCGACCTGGCCCAGCGCAGCAAACCGTTCGCGACCCAGGACCTGCAGCAGCTCAAGGCCTACGCCGCCGAACAAGGTTGCGCCGACCTGCAAAGCTGGGACAGCGGTTTCTACGGCGAAAAATTGCGCGAGCAGCGCTACAGCGTGTCCCAGGAAGCCCTGCGCGCTTACTTCCCGATCGACAAAGTGCTGGGCGGCCTGTTTGCCATTGTGCAGCGCCTGTACGGCATCGAGATCGCCGAGCAGAAAGGTTTCGACGCCTGGCATCCGGACGTGCGCTTGTTCGAGATCAAGGAAAACGGTCAGCATGTCGGCCGCTTCTTCTTCGACCTGTATGCCCGCGCCAACAAGCGTGGCGGTGCCTGGATGGACGGTGCCCGCGACCGCCGCCGCACCCTGGAGGGTGTGCTGCAAAGCCCGGTGGCCAACCTGGTGTGCAACTTCACCCCGGCCGACAGCGGCAAGCCTGCCTTGCTGACCCACGATGAAGTGACGACCCTGTTCCACGAGTTCGGCCATGGCCTGCACCACCTGCTGACCCGCGTTGAACATGCCGGCGTATCCGGTATCAACGGCGTGGCCTGGGATGCCGTGGAGTTGCCGAGCCAGTTCATGGAGAACTGGTGCTGGGAGCCTGAAGGCCTGGCGCTGATTTCCGGCCACTACGAAACCGGTGAGCCGCTGTCCCAGGACCTGCTGGAAAAAATGCTCGCGGCGAAAAATTTCCAGTCCGGCCTGATGATGGTGCGCCAGCTGGAATTCTCGCTGTTCGACTTTGAATTGCACGCCACTCACGGCGATGGTCGCAGTGTGGCGCAGGTGCTCGAAGGCGTGCGCGATGAGGTCTCGGTAATGCGCCCACCGGCCTACAACCGCTTCCCCAACAGCTTCGCGCACATTTTCGCCGGCGGTTATGCCGCAGGTTATTACAGCTACAAGTGGGCCGAAGTGCTGTCGGCGGACGCCTTCTCCAAGTTCGAAGAAGACGGTGTGCTCAATGCCCAGACCGGTCGCGCCTTCCGTGAAGCGATCCTCGCACGGGGCGGTTCCCAGGCGCCGATGGTGTTGTTCGTCGACTTCCGCGGACGTGCGCCGTCGATTGACGCACTCTTGCGCCACAGCGGCCTGAGTGAGGACGCGGCAGCATGAGTGAAGGGCCTGTGATCACCAAAAAGCAATTTATCGCCGGGGCGGTCTGCCCGGCGTGCAGCGAGCCGGACAAGCTCAAGATGTGGACCGAAGACAGCGTGCCACACCGCGAGTGTGTGGCCTGTGGATACACCGATACGCTCAATGACCAAGGCTTGTCAGTGCCCAAGGAGTTGGGCACGCGGGTCAATACGTCGGCATTGAAAGCGCCGGCGGACCCGAAGGTGCAGGCGGTGCAGTTCTTCCCCAATCCCAAACTCAAGAAAGACTGAGTGGCAGCGGGAGCGAGCAGGCTCGCTCCCGCCGTTACATTACTTGTCGTCCTTGACCGTTGTGCCGATCCAGCTTTTCATCGAGCACAGCGCAAACGCACTGGTGCTGCAGTCGCCGTTCGCCAGAGCGGTACGCAACTTGTCGACATCGGCGCGCATCATGTAGCGAACGCCATCTTTAAAGCCATTACTGCTGCCGAAGCCACCCAAGGTCATTTCGTTCAGTGCGTCTTCCTTGCTCCATCCTTGAATCACGACCCGATACATCGCGGCCATCAGCCCGGTGCGGTCAGAGCCGTGCTTGCAGTGCATCAATACCGGGCCGTTGGCTTGAGCTTCCTGAATGGCCCGCAGTGCCGCCAGCACGTCGGAATCGTCGATATGGTTGGTGCGATAGGTGATCTGCACCTCTTTGATACCCGATGACTTCAGCCACGCCGAATCAGGCTCCGGCAAAAAATTGATCACCGTTCCAATCTTCAGTTTCTCCAGCACCGGCACGGCGTCACCGTCAAGCAAAGCGCTGCGGTAGAGCGTGGGCGTCATTTGGTGCAGGTTGTAGCGGTCGCCCACCGGCTGTGCCCACTCAGGCGAACGAATGGAGGATTCGCCCTGTGCGTGGGCATCAACGGTGATGAACAGGGCTATCAGTGCCAGGCCGAGAGTCGGCAGCAATCGAATCTTGAACATGGGGGACGTAACCGACCAGGGCAATGTTGATGGCGCAAAGAGTCGTTTGTGCGGGGTGAATGAGGTGTGAGGGGCTCGTCAAAGAATCGTGAATCATCCGGCCTGCCCCAGTGTTTTTGTCACCGAAGCCCTTTCCTCGATGCTTAGCCTGCTATCATTTGTAACCATTGTTTGCGAGAGTGATCTATCTTTGGATCCATTCCTCGGCAAATCTTCACGCTGCTCCCAGAAGCGGCTGATCAATCCGTGACCACATGATGAGGTGCACCCATGTCTGATCAAGATCAAGACAACCCCCGGCGTGAGTTTTTGCGCAAATCCTTGACCTTGATCCCGGTGGTCACGGTTGCCAGCACTGGCCTTGGCGGTTCGATGCTGATGGCCACGCCCGCACCAGCCGAGGCAGCGCCAGCCAAGCCTGCGGCCAGTGACAAGGCGTATGAACCGACCTACTTTACCGCCGAAGAATGGGCGTTCATCAACGCCGCCGTCGAGCGCTTGATCCCTGCCGATGCCCAAGGCCCGGGTGCCCTGGAAGCCGGCGCTGCCGAATATATCGACCGTCAGATGAATACGCCGTACGCCAGTGGCGCGCTGTGGTTCATGCAAGGCCCCTTCAACGCCGATGCCGCGCCGGAGATGGGCTGGCAGAGCAAGCTGGTGCCCAAGGAAATCTATCGCCTGGGTATCGCGGCGACGGATGCCTGGTCGAAGGCGTTCAACGGTAAGGCTTTTGCTGCGCAAGACAGCGCTACCCGAGACGACATGCTGCACCGCTTGGAGGCGGGTGCCACTGAGCTGAGCGCTCATTTCGAGGCGGTGCCGCCAAAGATGTTTTTCAACCTGCTGCTGCAGAACACCAAGGAAGGCTTCTTCTGCGACCCCATCCACGGCGGCAATAAAGGCATGGTCGGTTGGACCATGATCGGTTTCCCCGGCGCCCGCGCCGATTTCATGGACTGGGTCGAGCGCAACGAGCAGTACCCCTTCCCGGCTGTTTCTATTCGCGGCGAGAGGGCTTAACCCGTGGCGACCATCATGAAGAAAGTGGACGCGGTGATCGTGGGCTTCGGCTGGACCGGCGCGATCATGGCCAAGGAGCTGACCGAAGCGGGCCTCAACGTGGTAGCGCTGGAGCGCGGCCCGATGCAGGACACCTACCCGGACGGCAACTATCCCCAGGTCATCGACGAATTGACCTACAGCGTGCGTAAAAAACTCTTCCAGGACATTTCCAAGGAGACGGTGACCATTCGCCATAGCGTGAATGACGTCGCCCTGCCCAACCGTCAGCTTGGCGCTTTTTTGCCGGGTAATGGCGTCGGCGGTGCAGGCCTGCACTGGTCCGGCGTGCATTTTCGCGTCGATCCCATTGAGCTGCGCATGCGCAGCCACTACGAAGAACGCTATGGGAAAAACTTCATTCCCAAGGACATGACCATTCAGGACTTCGGTGTCAGCTACGAAGAGCTGGAACCGTTTTTCGACTATGCGGAAAAAGTCTTTGGCACCTCGGGCCAGGCCTGGACCGTCAAGGGGCAGTTGGTGGGTGAAGGCCGCGGCGGCAACCCCTACGCACCGGACCGCTCGAACCCGTTCCCGCTGGAGTCGCAGAAAAACACGGTCTCCGCGCAGCTGTTTCAGAAAGCGGCTGCCGATGTGGGTTACAAACCCTACAACCTGCCGTCGGCCAACACCTCCGGGCCCTACACCAACCCTTACGGCGCGCAGATGGGGCCGTGCAACTTCTGCGGCTTTTGCAGTGGCTACGTGTGCTACATGTACTCCAAGGCGTCGCCGAATGTGAACATCCTGCCGGCGTTGCGCCAGGTGCCGAATTTCGAGCTGCGGCCCAATTCCCACGTGCTCAAGGTCAACCTCGACAGCACCCGGAAGAAAGCCACCGGCGTGACCTATGTCGATGGCCAGGGCCGGGAGTGCGAGCAACCAGCAGACCTGGTGATCCTCGGTGCGTTCCAGTTCCATAACGTGCGCTTGATGCTGCTGTCGGGCATCGGCAAGCCGTACGACCCGATTACCAATGAAGGCGTGGTGGGCCGCAACTTTGCCTACCAGAACATGGGCACCATCAAGGCGTTCTTCGACAAGGACACCCACACCAACAATTTTATCGGCGCGGGCGGCAATGGCGTGGCCATCGACGACTTCAACGCCGACAACTTTGACCACGGCCCTCACGGCTTCGTGGGCGGCTCGCCGATGTGGGTCAACCAGGCGGGCAGTCGGCCGATTGCCGGCACCTCCAATCCACCGGGCACTCCGGCCTGGGGCAGCGCGTGGAAGCGCGCCACCACCGATTACTACACCCATCAGGTATCGATGGACTCCCACGGCGCCCATCAGTCCTACCGGAGCAATTACCTGGATCTGGACCCGGTTTACCGCGATGCCTACGGCCTGCCGCTGTTGCGTATGACCTTCGACTGGCAGGAAAACGACATCAAGATGAACCGCTTCATGATGGACAAAATGAGCAAGGTCGCCCAAGCCATGAATCCCAAGGCGATCGCCGTGTTGGGCAAGAAAGTCGGCGAGCATTTCAATACGGCGGCGTACCAGACCACGCACCTCAACGGCGGCGCGATCATGGGCACTGACCCGAAAACCAGTGCGTTGAACCGCTACTTGCAGAGCTGGGATGTACACAACGTGTTTGTCCCGGGGGCGTCGGCGTTCCCACAAGGCCTGGGCTATAACCCTACCGGCCTGGTAGCAGCGCTGACCTACTGGTCGGCTCGGGCGATCCGCGAACAGTACTTGAAAAACCCTGGCCCGCTGGTTCAGGCATAAGGAGCGATGACCATGAAAGCACTCGTTATCGCCTCCTTGGCGCTGTTCAGCAGTTGCTCGGTCAGCGCGGCTGAGGCCGAGCTGATCAAGCAAGGTGAATACCTGGCCCGCGCCGGTGACTGTGTGGCCTGCCACACCGCCAAGGGCGGCAAGCCATTCGCCGGCGGCCTGCCAATGGAAACCCCCATCGGTGTGATTTATTCCACCAACATCACGCCGGACAAGACCGGCCTGGGCGACTACAGCTTCGAAGACTTCGACAAGGCCGTGCGCCATGGCGTCGCCAAGAACGGTAGTACGCTTTACCCGGCGATGCCCTACCCGTCTTACGCGCGTGTCAGCGACAGCGACATGCAGGCCTTGTATGCCTACTTCATGAAAGGCGTTGAGCCGGTCGCCCAGGAGAACAGGGACAGCGATATTCCCTGGCCGTTGAGCATGCGCTGGCCCCTGGCGGCGTGGCGCTGGATGTTCGCGCCGGCAGTCGAGGAGCATCAGGTACAGGCCGCCGCCGACCCTGTGGTCAGCCGTGGCGCTTACCTGGTCGAAGGCCTCGGCCATTGCGGTGCGTGTCACACGCCGCGCGCCCTGACCATGCAGGAAAAGGCCCTGAGCGCCGCTGACGGCAACGCGTTCCTGTCCGGCAGCGCGCCGCTGGAAGGCTGGATTGCGAAAAGCCTGCGCGGCGACCACAAGGACGGCCTCGGCAGTTGGAGCGAAGAGCAATTGGTGCAATTTCTCAAGACCGGGCGCAGTGATCGCAGTGCGGTGTTTGGCGGCATGAGCGATGTTGTGGTCCACAGCATGCAATACATGTCGGAAGACGACCTGACCGCTATCGCCCGTTACCTCAAGAGCCTGCCGGCGGTGGATTCCAAGGACCCGCCGCACCAGTACGACAAGCAAGTGGCCCAGGCGCTTTGGAAGGGTGATGACAGTCAGCCGGGCGCCTCGGTGTACATCGACAACTGCGCGGCCTGCCACCGTACCGACGGGCATGGCTACACGCGGGTGTTCCCGGCGCTGGCGGGCAACCCGGTGCTGCAGACGGCGGATGCTACGTCGTTGATCAACATCGTGTTGAACGGCGGCACCTTGCCCGCCACCCACGCCGCACCGTCGACCTTCACCATGCCGGCATTCGCCTGGCGCCTGTCGGACCAGGAAGTGGCGGACGTGGTCAGTTTCATCCGTGGCAGTTGGGGCAATCAAGGCACGCCAGTGAGCGCCAGTGACGTGGCCGACCTGCGCAAGAACGATATGCGCACCACCTCGGGGGATGATTTGGGGCAGGTCACGCAAAAGCACTGACCGCCAGACGGCACTGGTCAGAACCCTTACGCCTCGATACTGTATATAAAAACAGTATCGAGGCGTTTTCATGACGACTGCACTGCCACCCCGTGGCCGGGGCACGGCCACCAACCTGCACAACCGTTTCGCGCCCACCGTCAGCGTGGCCGAGGACGACGGCTGGTTCCAGGAAGTGCCGCCCACCCAGGGCACCGAAGTGCGTATCGAAACGGCCAAGACCATCATCACCCGCAATAACTCGCCGGACTTGCCGTTCGATCGCTCGATCAACCCTTATCGTGGCTGCGAGCACGGCTGCATCTACTGCTATGCGCGGCCCAGCCACGCGTATTGGGACATGTCGCCGGGGTTGGATTTCGAAACCAAACTGATTGCCAAGAGCAACGCCGCCGACGTGCTGGAGCAGCAGTTGTCGAAGCCGGGGTATGTGTGCGCGCCGATCAACCTGGGCTCCAACACCGACCCTTACCAGCCGATCGAGCGCGAATACAGGATCACCCGGCAAACCCTTGAAGTGCTGCTGCGCTATCGGCACCCGGTGACCATCATCACCAAGGGCTCCCTGATCCTGCGCGATCTGGACCTGCTCGCCGAACTGGCCCGGCAAAGGCTCGTGGCCGTGATGATCAGCCTTACCAGCCTGGACGATGAACTCAAGCGCATACTGGAGCCGCGCACGGCGGCGCCCAAGGCGCGGTTACGGGCGATACGGGTGATGCGCGCGGCGGGTATTCCGGTCGGTGTGCTGTGTTCGCCGATGATCCCGATGATCAACGACAGCGAGTTGGAAAGCCTGCTCACCGAAGCCCATGCCGCCGGTGCGCAAAGTGCCGCGTACATGATGCTGCGCTTGCCGCTCGAGGTGGCGCCGCTGTTCGAAGAGTGGCTGGCGGCGCATTACCCGCAGCGCGCGGCGCACGTGATGAGCCTGGTGCGTCAGGTGCGCGGTGGCGCGGTGTACGACAGCCGCTTCGGCGTGCGCATGCGCGGCGAAGGGCCGTTTGCCGATTTGCTGGCGCAGCGTTTCAGCAAGGCGATCAAACGTCTGGGGCTCAATCGCCGTGAAGGCTTCGATCTGGATTGCACGGCGTTTTGTCCACCTGGCCGGCAAATGGCATTGTTGTAGACTGAAGAGGAGAAATGCGAAACATCTGTAGGAATAATCGCGTTTTGATATCACTGAAACCCGCGACCTAGAGCGGTTGATTCAGTTTGAGTTAAGTTTCGGTGGGTACCTTGTTCAGCGAGTGACTGATGAGTCGGCGCCTTGGGCTGTGGAGGTTTCCCAACTTTTTCACTGCCCGGACGTCGAACTGGCCTGGAACACTTACCCTGCATTGATCAAGAGGATGAATCATGAGTGATAAGGATAAACAGCCGTTGGCTGCGTCGGCTTCAGCCTCTCAGGCGGAAACCGCCGATGCAGCGCTGCAGCACATTGTTGACGGCTTTTTGCATTTCCATCACGACGTCTTCCCCCAGCAGGAAGAACTCTTCAAGAAACTTGCCACGGCTCAAAGTCCGCGTGCAATGTTCATCACCTGCGCCGATTCGCGCATCGTGCCGGAGCTGATCACCCAAAGCTCCCCTGGCGATCTGTTCGTCACCCGTAACGTGGGTAACGTGGTGCCGCCTTATGGCCAGATGAACGGCGGCGTGTCCACGGCCATCGAGTACGCAGTACTGGCGCTGGGCGTGCAGCACATCATCGTGTGCGGGCACTCCGACTGCGGCGCCATGCGTGCGGTGCTCAATCCCGACAGCCTCGAGAAGATGCCAACGGTCAAGGCCTGGTTGCGGCATGCCGAGGTGGCCAAGACCATGGTCCACGACAACTGCGACTGCGCCAATGAAGGCGAGAGCATGAAGGTGCTGACCGAAGAAAATGTCATCGCCCAGTTGCAGCACTTGCGCACCCACCCTTCCGTGGCTTCGCGCATGGCCAATGGCCAATTGTTTATCCACGGCTGGATCTACAACATCGAAACCAGCGAGATCCGGGCCTACGACGCGGACCAGTCGACGTTCCGACCGTTGGGCGGTGAAGGTCCGATCCCATCCGCGACGCCTAAAGCGCGCTTCTAATACACTTCCCTGCCGGGTAATGCGGTGGCTGCCATGGATGCAGCCAGGCTTTACCGCGCCCGGCGAATGCCTCGGGAGAGTCATCATGCGTGCTGCTCAATTGAAAGCTGTTTTGCCTCGGGAGCTGCTCGCCTCCGTGGTGGTGTTTCTGGTCGCCCTGCCTTTGTGCATGGGCATCGCGATCGCATCCGGGATGCCGCCGGCCAAGGGCTTGATCACCGGAATCATCGGTGGTCTGGTGGTGGGCTGGTTGGCGGGTTCTCCGCTGCAAGTCAGTGGCCCGGCAGCGGGGTTGGCGGTGTTGGTGTTCGAGCTGGTACGCCAGCACGGCATGCTGATGCTGGGGCCAATCCTGCTGCTGGCGGGCTTCCTGCAATTGGTGGCCGGGCGTCTGCGCCTGGGCTGCTGGTTCCGCGTGACGGCGCCGGCGGTGGTGTACGGCATGCTGGCGGGGATCGGCGTACTGATTGTGCTGTCGCAGGTCCATGTGATGCTCGACAGTGCGCCCAAACCTTCCGGGCTGGATAACCTGGCAGGCTTCCCGGCGGCATTGATCGAGGCGATACCCACCCTCGGCGGCGGGCTCGGCTGGCAGGCGGGCTTGCTCGGTGTATCGACGATGCTGGTGATGTACCTGTGGGACAAATTCCGTCCACACCAACTGCGCTTCGTGCCAGGGGCTCTACTGGGCGTAGGCCTGGCCACGGTGACCAGCCTGGTGCTGGCGTTGCAGGTCAAACGTGTGGAAGTGCCGGAAAACCTGGCCGACGCCATCGATTGGCTGCGCCCCAGCGATCTGCTCAACCTGGCTGACCCGCAGCTGCTGATCGCCGCATTTGCCGTCGCCTTTATCGCCAGTGCCGAAACGCTGCTGTCCGCCGCAGCGGTCGACCGCATGCACAGCGGCCAGCGTTCGGATTTCGATAAGGAATTATCCGCTCAAGGCGTGGGCAACATGCTGTGCGGATTGGTCGGTGCCCTGCCGATGACCGGCGTGATTGTCCGCAGTTCGGCCAACGTCCAGGCGGGCGCCACCACGCGCTTGTCAGCGATGTTCCACGGGCTGTGGCTGCTGGGCTTCGTGTTGTTGCTGTCGAGTGTGCTGCAGAGCATCCCGGTGGCGAGCCTGGCGGGCGTGCTGGTGTATACCGGGATCAAGCTGGTGGACGTGAAGGCGTTCAAGGCATTGGGGCGTTATGGCCGCATGCCGATGTTTACCTACGCGGCCACTGCGCTGGCGATCATCTTCACCGACCTGCTGACCGGTGTACTGGTGGGCTTCGGGCTGACGCTGGTCAAGCTGGCCTTAAAGGCCTCACGGCTGAAAATCAGCCTGATCGACTTGCCTCAGGACGGCGAGATGGAGTTGCGACTGATCGGTGCCGCGACGTTCCTGAAAGTGCCGGCGTTGACCCAGGTGCTGTCGACGGTGCCAATGGGAACCACCGTGCATGTGCCGCTCAATAACCTGAGTTATATCGACCATTCCTGCCTGGAGCTGCTGGAGGAATGGGGCCGGGCCAATGCGGCCAAGGGCTCGAAACTGGTGATCGAGGCGCGCGGGTTGAAGCGCCGATTGGAAGGTCGGATAAGGACCACCACGGGGATAGGTTCGGCGCCCTCAATCGGCTGACGGAGCCGGTTCAAAATGTGGGAGGGGGCTTGCTCCCGATTGGGGTGTGTCAGCCAAATAGATTTTGACTGGTCCACCGCTATCGGGGGCAAGCCCCCTCCCACATTTGTGTTGTGTCCAATTTGGGATTAAGTCGGCTGATCCAGCGCCAACTCCACCCCAAGCTGGCGCGACAGGCACGGCCAGCGCTTCCATGCCGCTTCCGTGTCCGGGCTTTTCAACTGTTCGCGGTATGTCTCGACCGACTCCAGCGCAAAGCTCTCTTCGTTAAGCATCTCATCCACTGCCATGTGCACCGCTTCATCCAGCTGGTTGGCGAAGTCTTCACCGATCAATTGGTGGGCAATCAGGTTGGCGACCGTGGTGTCCGCCGGGATCAGCGGCTGGCCGAAATGCTTGATATACAGGTCGTTGACCTCCTCCACCAGGCGATGGGCCAGGTAGGCTTCGTCCAGCAAACCGTCCAGGCCTTCGTGGCCCGCCAGAATCGCCGGCGGCTGCAGGAAGAAATGCTCGGCAATCTTCAGCACAGGCTTGATCTGGCTTTCGATTCCGGCTTCGCGCGCTACGTCGTTGGCGGCTTCGAGCAAATCCGGGACGAGGTCGATGTACGCGGTGACAAAGCGGGTCATGACAATGTTGCGATCACCGTCAACCAGGGAAATGGCCGAATGCAGGTGCGGCAATTGCTTTTCCAATTGCTGGGCAAGCTGGCCCGTGGTTGCTTCGTGTTGATGGGCACGGGAAATCTGCTCGCGCAATGCGGCGGTGTTCATGAAGGCTCCGGTCAGGCGTAGGAAAAGAGAGAGGATAAGGTAGCTCGCTTATACGAGCACCTAAGACGCATTTGTCATAATTATTTCATGGTTATACGCACACGTTATATCGAATTGCCATCGCTCGTCGGATAAACGATTCCGCCGCCCGTTTTATTGGGCCCGTCTGTCTGTTTTCACTCATTTGCCCCTACACATTGCGGGGTCGCTGCGGCTGTCTATACTCGGATTTGTAGGCAATTGGCTGATGACGCCCGACTGCATGACGCAGCAAGGCTTGGCGGTGGTAAGCAGTTTGGAAGCCGCTCCCTTCGCCGCAGGTGCAAACCGGCGGGATAACAAGAAACATAAAAGGGGAACCCGCAATGACGCGACATCCACACGTTTGGATGGGCTTAGTGTTGTCGTCGGTATTCGGCCAGGCCCATGCCGCCTGGACAACGAATATGGCGCCAGGTGCTACTGAAGTCAGTCACGCTGTGTTTGACCTGCACATGACCATTTTCTGGATTTGTGTAGTGATCGGCATCGTCGTGTTTGGCGCGATGTTCTGGTCGATGATCCTGCATCGCCGCTCCACGGGCCAGGTAGCGGCCAAGTTCCATGAAAGCACCACGGTGGAAATACTCTGGACCGTGGTGCCGTTGCTGATCCTGGTGGCCATGGCCATTCCGGCGACCAAGACGCTGATCAACATCTACGACAGCAGTGAGTCGGATATCGATATCCAGGTCACCGGCTATCAGTGGAAGTGGCATTACAAATACCTGGGCCAGGACGTGGAGTTCTTCAGCAACCTGGCCACTCCGGCTGAGCAAATCCATAACCAGGCCACCAAGGGCGAGCACTACCTTCTCGAAGTCGACCAGCCGCTGGTGTTGCCGGTGGGGGCAAAAGTGCGCTTTCTGGTGACCGCCGCCGACGTGATTCACTCCTGGTGGGTGCCGGCCTTTGCGGTCAAGCGTGACGCCATTCCCGGCTTCGTCAATGAAGCCTGGACCCGTGTCGAGAAACCCGGCATCTATCGCGGCCAGTGCGCCGAGCTATGCGGCAAGGACCACGGGTTCATGCCCATCGTGGTCGAGGTCAAGTCCAAGGCCGACTACGACACCTGGCTCGGTGAGCGCAAGCAAGAGGCGGCCAAGCTCAAGGAACTGACCTCCAAGGAATGGACACTCGACGAACTGGTGGCCCGCGGCGACAAGGTCTACCACACCACCTGCGTGGCCTGTCACCAGGCTGAAGGTCAGGGCCTGCCGCCCATGTTCCCGGCGCTCAAGGGCTCGAAAATCGCCACCGGGCCTGCCGCCGATCACCTGAACCTGGTGTTTCACGGCAAGCCAGGTACCGCGATGGCCGCGTTCGGCAAACAACTCTCGGAAGTCGATATCGCTGCGGTCGTGACCTACGAACGCAATGCCTGGGGCAATAACAAAGGCGACATGGTCACGCCAAAAGACGTGCTGGCCATCAAACAGGCGGAAAGTAAATGACAGCCTCCCTTGCCACCGTCCAGACCCGCCCCGCCCACTCGCTTGCAGGAGAACGGTCATGAGCACTGTGATCGATGACCATGGTCACGCCGACCACGCCCACGGCCCCGCGAAGGGGTTGATGCGCTGGGTGCTGACCACCAACCATAAAGACATCGGCACGATGTACCTGTGGTTTGCCTTCACCATGTTCCTGCTGGGCGGTTCGTTCGCCATGGTGATTCGCGCCGAACTGTTCCAGCCCGGCCTGCAGATCGTGCAGCCGGCGTTCTTCAACCAGATGACCACCATGCATGGCCTGATCATGGTGTTCGGCGCGGTGATGCCGGCCTTTGTCGGCCTGGCCAACTGGATGATCCCGTTGATGATCGGCGCACCGGACATGGCCCTGCCGCGCATGAACAACTTCAGTTTCTGGCTGCTGCCGGCGGCATTCCTGTTGCTGGTCTCGACCCTGTTCAGCCCCGGCGGCGGGCCGAATTTCGGCTGGACGTTCTACGCGCCGCTCTCCACCACCTATGCGCCGGAAAGCGTGACCTTCTTCATATTTGCCATCCACCTGATGGGCATCAGTTCGATCATGGGCGCGATCAACGTGGTGGCGACCATCCTCAACTTGCGCGCGCCGGGCATGACCCTGATGAAAATGCCGCTGTTCGTGTGGACCTGGCTGATCACCGCGTTCCTGCTGATTGCGGTGATGCCGGTGCTGGCCGGTTGCGTGACCATGATGCTGATGGATATCCACTTCGGCACCAGCTTTTTCAGTGCGGCGGGCGGTGGTGATCCGGTGCTGTTCCAGCATGTGTTCTGGTTCTTTGGCCACCCTGAGGTGTACATCATGATCCTGCCGGCGTTCGGGGCCGTCAGCTCGATCATCCCGACCTTCTCGCGCAAGCCGTTGTTTGGCTACACCTCGATGGTCTACGCCACGGCCAGCATTGCGTTCCTGTCGTTCATCGTGTGGGCGCACCATATGTTCGTGGTCGGTATACCGCTGGTGGGCGAACTGTTCTTCATGTACGCCACCCTGCTGATCGCGGTGCCCACCGGGGTCAAGGTATTCAACTGGGTCAGTACCATGTGGCAAGGCTCGCTGACCTTCGAAACGCCGATGCTGTTCGCGGTGGCCTTCGTGATCCTGTTCACCATCGGCGGTTTTTCCGGGCTGATGCTGGCGATCGCGCCGGCGGACTTCCAGTACCACGACACCTACTTCGTGGTGGCGCATTTCCATTACGTGCTGGTGCCCGGCGCGATCTTCGGCATCTTCGCCTCGGCCTACTACTGGCTGCCGAAATGGACCGGCCACATGTACGACGAAACCCTGGGCAAGCTGCACTTCTGGCTGTCCTTCGTCGGCATGAACATGGCATTCTTCCCGATGCATTTTGTGGGCCTGGCCGGCATGCCGCGTCGGGTGCCGGACTACAACCTGCAGTTCGCCGACTTCAACATGGTGTCGTCCATTGGTGCGTTCATGTTCGGCGCCACGCAGATCTTCTTCCTGTTTATCGTGATCAAGTGCATCCGCGGCGGCCCGCCCGCGCCGGCCAAGCCGTGGGACGGCGCCGAAGGCCTGGAGTGGAGCGTGCCCTCGCCTGCGCCGTACCACACCTTCACCACGCCGCCGGAGGTGAAATGAATAAGTCACCCTCGATCCCTTGTGGGAGGGGGCTTGCCCCCGATTGCTATCTCACAGCCAAAGGTAGTGTCGACTGGTACACCGCCATCGGGGGCAAGCCCCCTCCCACCTTGATTTCAATCACCTCAGGTGGGCGTCATGGCTGACTCCGTGCCCCTCAAGCGCCTGGTCACGCGCCTGCTTATCCTGGTGCTGGCGATGTTCGCCTTCGGTTTTGCCCTGGTGCCGATCTATGACGTGATGTGCAAGGCATTCGGCATCAACGGCAAGACCGGCGGGCAGTACGAAGGCGAGCAGGTCGTCGACCCGTCGCGCCAGGTGCGGGTGCAGTTCCTGTCCACCAACGCCATCGATATGGTCTGGGATTTCTATGCCAAGGCCGACGAGGTGGTGGTCAACCCGGGTGCTGTGACCGAGATGCTATTCGTCGCGTACAACCCGACTGACAAACCGATGACCGCCCAGGCGGTGCCGAGCATTTCCCCGGCCGAAGCGGCGATGTACTTCCACAAGACCGAGTGTTTTTGCTTCACCCAGCAAGTGTTGCAGCCAGGCGAACGTATCGAGATGCCAGTGCGCTTCATCGTCGATCGCGCCATGCCCAAGGATGTGAAGCATTTGACCTTGGCCTACACGCTGTTTGATATCACTGCGCGCCAGCCGCCCGTGGCGGCCCACAGCGGCGGCTAGCTACTGTTTGCCCGCTCAATCAGGAGAGCGAATACATGTCGACTCATGATACGTACTACGTACCAGCGCAAAGCAAATGGCCGATCATTGCCACGATTGGCCTGTTGGTCACCGTGTATGGGCTGGCCGTGTGGTTCAACGACCTCAAGGCGTTACGCCCGGAATCCCACGGCCCGTGGATCTTCTTCGTCGGTGGCCTGTTGCTGGCCTACATGCTGTTCGGCTGGTTCGGTGCGGTGATCAAGGAAAGCCGCGCCGGCTTGTACAGTGCGCAAATGGACCGTTCGTTTCGCTGGGGCATGACCTGGTTCATCTTTTCCGAAGTGATGTTTTTCATCGCTTTCTTCGGCGCGCTGTTTTACGTGCGTGTCTGGGCAGGACCCTGGCTGGCAGGTGAGGGCCCCAAGGGCATCGCGCATATGTTGTGGCCGAATTTCGAATTCGCCTGGCCGTTGCTGAACAACCCGGACCCCACGTTGTACCCGGCACCCAAAGGCACGATCAGCCCGTGGGGCCTGCCGTTGGTAAACACTATCCTGCTGGTGAGTTCCAGCGTGACCATCACCATCGCCCACCATGCCTTGCGCAAAGGGCACCGCGGCGCGCTGAAGATCTGGCTGGCGCTCACCGTGCTACTGGGCCTGGCGTTTCTCGGGTTCCAGGCCGAGGAGTACATCCACGCCTATAAAGAGCTGGGCCTGACGTTGGGTTCGGGCGTGTACGGCGCGACGTTCTTCATGCTCACCGGGTTTCACGGTGCCCACGTGACCATCGGCACGATCATTCTGTTTGTGATGCTGATGCGCATCCTGAAGGGGCATTTCAATGCCGAACACCAGTTCGGTTTCGAGGCGGCCAGTTGGTATTGGCACTTCGTGGATGTGGTGTGGATCGGGCTGTTTTTCTTTGTGTATGTGCTGTGAACCGTTCTACCACGGCGCATGCGAGACCAACTGGCCACTGAAAAAGCCCCAGGCGATCAGCCCGACGGTGATGGCGGCCAACACGACACGCACGGTCAGGGCAGTGACGAGGCGGTTGGAACGGCCCTCGTCCTTGACCAGGAAGAACAAGCCACTGAACAGGCTCGCGACGGTCGCGATCAGCATCAGGGCAATGGCGGCTTTGAGCATGGTCTGGCTCCGGGCTTCAGGGGGAGGGGGCAATGAGATTCAGTATAGCCAGTGCCAGGCAGCGCTTGCGGCCCGGCATCGCGCCGACCTTGGTGGTGCTGCTGTTGCTGCCGTTGATGGTCGGCCTGGGGTTCTGGCAACTGTCGCGCGGTCAGGAAAAGCAGCGCTTGGTCGACACTTACGCAGAGCGGCGTGCGGCCGAGCCCATGGGCAGCGAGCAGCTTGAAGCCAGTGCCGACCCAGCCTTTCGCCGGGTTCATCTGCGCGGCAACTTCGATGCCGAACACAGTGTGCTGCTCGACAACCGTATGCGCGACGGCAGGGCCGGGGTTGAGCTGTTACAACCCTTCCATGATCAGGCCAGTGGCCTGTGGTTGTTGCTCAATCGCGGTTGGCTGCCCTGGCCGGACCGGCGCACGCCACCGGTGTTCACCACCCCGGATCAACCGGTGAGTCTCGTTGCCTGGGTGTACGTCGCCCCCGGCGAAACCTTCCAATTGCGCGTCGATCCCACAACCGCGCAATGGCCGCGCCTGTTGACCGCGTTGCATCCCGTCGCGCTGTGGGCTGAATTGCGCCGCAGCGGGTTCGCCTACGAACTGCGCGCCGAAGCCGGCCCCGGTACCTACGACACCACCTGGCCGGTAGTCGCCATGGGCCCGGAAAAACACCTGGGGTATGCGGTGCAGTGGTTTGCCATGTCATTGGCACTGCTGGCGCTTTACCTCTACCTCGGATGGCACAACGCAAAGGAGAAGCACCATGGGAGCCGCCATGAATCCACTCAACATGTCTGAGGCGCCGGACCGGCGTAAAGGCCGCTTTCAGCTGATCCTGATCCTGCTGATGGTGGTGGGCCCGATGGTGCTGGCGACCTTTATGTACAAGCTGCAGTTCTGGGTGCCGGACAATCGCAGTTATCACGGAGAAATGATCGGTAACGGCCAGACCCGCGCCGATATCGGCGTGCAAGCCAATGAGCAGCGCTGGCAACTGCTGGTCACCGCCCCCACCGCCTGCGCCGCCGAATGCCAGCAACTGGTGTACCTCGCGCGCCAACTGCAGATCGGCCTAGGTCGCGATGCGTCTCGCGCCAGCCACGCGCTGGCCAGTGCGCAGCCGGTCGCTACCGACTACGACGCCAAGCTCAGGGCCGAGTACCCGCAACTGCAACGCTACTCACTGGACCTGTCGACGTTCAATCGCAATGCCGCCGCGCCTGGGGATGCGCACCTGTGGATCGTCGACCCCCACGGTAACCTGGTGCTGCGCTACGACGCCAAGGTCAACGGCAAGGATTTGCTCAACGACCTGCGCCTGCTGTTGAAACTGTCGAACATCGGATAAGGGCATCGTCATGGCCAAGCCTGGATTTCGCCTCGCGTTGTTTGCCACCTTGCTGGCGCTGATCGTCGTGTTGCTCGGCGCCTATACCCGCCTGACCCATGCCGGCCTCGGTTGCCCGGACTGGCCGGGTTGCTACGGTTTTATCAGCGTGCCGCAAAGCGCCGCCCAACTGGCCCATGCCGAGCTGCATTTTCCGGATACCCCGGTGGAGGCCGGCAAAGGCTGGGCCGAGATGACTCACCGCTACTTTGCCGGCACCCTCGCCCTGCTGATCGCGCTGCTGGCGGCGCGTGCGTGGAGCCACCGCCGCGACCCCGGCCAGCCGGTGAAACTGCCGCTGTTCGTGTTAATGGTGGTGATCGCCCAGGCGGCGTTCGGCATGTGGACGGTGACCCTCAAGCTGTGGCCGCAAGTCGTGACGGGGCACCTGTTGGGCGGCTTTGCCACCTTGAGCCTGCTGTTCCTGTTGACCCTGCGCTTGTCCGGTGTGTTGCCCGCATTGATCGTGCCCAGGCGCCTGCAATATTGGGCGACGGCGGGGCTGGTGCTGGTAATCGGGCAGATTGCGTTGGGCGGATGGGTCAGCTCCAACTACGCGGCGGTGGCCTGTGTCGATTTGCCAACGTGCCACGGCCAATGGTGGCCGGCAGCGGACTTTGCCAATGGCTTTCACCTGACCCAGCATATCGGCCCTAACTACCTCGGTGGTCAGCTGGACAGCGATGCGCGCACGGCCATTCACCTGACCCATCGCGTCGGGGCGGTGCTGGTCACGCTGGTGCTGCTGGGCCTGGCCTGGCAATTGCGTGCGGTGGGCATGACGCGCCTGGCCGGCTTGCTGTTGATCGCCCTGGCGGCGCAAATCAGCCTGGGCCTGAGCAATGTGGCGTTCGGCTTGCCGCTGCCGGTGGCGGTGGCTCACAACGCCGGGGGCGCGGCGCTATTGCTGAGCCTGGTACTGGTCAATTATCACGCGCGTACCAGCCTGGTCCGGGTGCGCGTTCCACGTCCGATTGCCTGGCGATTTATTCCGCGCAAACAGGTATCGGGCCTGATAACCCTTAAAGGAGAGATGCCATGGCGTCCTTGATCGGCGCGGCTCACGGCCAGGCCATCTGGCGCGACTATCTGGAGCTGACCAAGCCGAAGGTGGTGGTGCTGATGCTGATCACCTCGCTGGTGGGCATGTTCCTCGCCACTCGCGCCGGCGTGCCGTGGACGGTGCTGGTTTTCGGCAACCTGGGCATCGCCTTGTGCGCGGGCGCGGCGGCGGCGGTCAATCATGTGGTGGACCGGCGCATCGATGCGTTGATGGCACGTACGCACAAACGGCCATTGGCCGAGGGGCGCGTCTCGCCGGCTGCGGCACTGGCCTTTGCGTTGTTGCTGGCGGTGGCGGGCCTGGCGCTGTTGCTGGCCTTTACCAACCCGGTGGCGGCATGGCTGACGTTGGCCTCGTTGCTGGGCTATGCGGTGATCTACACCGGTTTTCTCAAACGTGCGACGCCGCAGAACATCGTCATCGGTGGCCTGGCCGGCGCCGCGCCGCCGCTGTTGGGCTGGGTCGCGGTAACCGGGCATATCAGCGCCGAACCCCTGCTGCTGGTGCTGATCATCTTTGCCTGGACGCCGCCGCACTTCTGGGCGCTGGCCATTCACCGCAAGGAGGAGTACGCCAAGGCTGACATCCCGATGCTGCCGGTCACCCACGGCGAGCATTACACCAAGGTGCATATCCTGCTCTACACCTTTGCCCTGCTGGCGGTGAGCCTGATGCCCTATGTGATCCATATGAGCGGGTTGCTGTACCTGGCCTGTGCGCTGGTATTGGGTGGGCGCTTTCTGCAATGGGCCTGGGTGCTGTACCGTGGCAGCCAGCCGCACGCGGCGATCAACACCTTCAAGTACTCCATCTGGTACCTGCTGCTACTGTTTATCGCCCTGCTCGTCGACCACTACCTACTGTTGAACCTATGACTCGAACTCAGAAAACTGTCTTCATTCTCGTGGCCCTGGTGGCGTTGATCATGGGCCTGACTGTCAACAAGGTGCTATCGGGCAAAGGCCAGGGCGATCCCACTGCGCTGATCGACGCCGGCATCATCCTGCTGCCGCAAAGTCGCCAGCTGCCTGCGGTGAGCATGACCAACCAGGACGGCCAGCCGGTGCTGGTCGATGAGCTGAAAGGCAAGTGGAGCCTGCTGTTCTTCGGCTACACCTTCTGCCCGGATATCTGCCCGACCACCCTCGCCCAGCTGCGCCAGATCAAGAGCGAACTGCCCAAGGAGGCGGTGGATAAATTGCAGGTGATCCTGGTCAGCGTCGACCCGAACCGCGACACCCCGGCCCAGCTCAAGCAGTACCTGGGCTATTTCGATCCGCAGTTCCAGGGGCTGACCGGTGCGAATGTGCAGGAGGTGCAGACGGTCTCGAATGCGGTGAGCATTCCGTTCATCCCGGCGGACACCAGCAAGCCCAACTACACCGTCGATCACAGCGGCAACCTGGCGCTGATCGGGCCGGACGGTACCCAGCGCGGGTTCATCCGTGCGCCGTTGAATAGCCAGAAGCTGGTGGCGCAGTTGCCGGGGCTGTTGCAGCGCAAATAAAGGCAACACAAAAAAAGGTGGGAGGGGGCTTGCTCCCGATAGCGGCAGGTCAGTCCACATCATCATGACTGGCACTCTGCTATCGGGAGCAAGCCCCCTCCCACATTTTTGATCTCTAGCGTGTTGGATCAGAACGCTGGCTTGATCGCGCCTTTGTACTTCTCTTCGATGAATTGCTTCACTTCAGGTGTGTGCAGGGCGGCTACCAGCTTCTTCACCGCGTCCGAATCCTTGTTGTCTTCACGGGTCACCAGGATGTTCACGTAAGGCGAGTCGCTGCCTTCGATCACCAAGGCGTCCTTGGACGGGTCCAGCTTGGCTTCCAGCGCGTAGTTGGTGTTGATCAGGGCCAGGTCGACCTGGGTCAGCACGCGCGGCAGGGTGGCGGCTTCGAGTTCGCGGAACTTCAGGTTTTTGCTGTTACCGGTGATGTCCTTGATGGTCGACAGGATGTTGGTCGGGTCCTTCAGGGTAATCAGGCCGTTGTTGGCCAGCAGCAACAGGGCGCGGCCGCCGTTGGTGGCGTCGTTCGGGATCACCACATTGGCGCCGTCCGGCAGCTCGTCCAGCTTCTTGTATTTGCTCGAATACGCGCCCAGCGGTTCCAGGTGCACGCCGCCGACGCTCACCAGGTGAGTGCCCTTGGCCTTGTTGAATTCATCCAGGTACGGCTGGTGCTGGAAGAAGTTGGCGTCCAGGCGCTTTTCAGCCACCTGTACGTTCGGCTGCACATAGTCGGTAAAGACTTTGACCTGCAGGTCCACGCCTTCTTTGGCCAGCGCAGGCTTCACGAATTCCAGGATTTCTGCATGCGGCACTGGCGAGGCGGCGACCTTGAGGGTCTCGGCGTGGGCAGAAAACGCGGCAACGGCGGCGAAAGCAACCAGTAGTTTTTTCATCCAGCAAGCTCCATGTTCGGGCATCTGCCGGCACCAGGCCGGCCATGGCCGTTATTTTCGAGAAAAGTGCACCACCAGCTTGTCGCCGACGGTTTGCAGAATTTGCACCAGGATCACCAGCATCACCACGGTGACCACCATTACATTGTCCTGGAAGCGCTGGTAACCGAAACGGATCGCCAAGTCGCCCAGGCCACCGGCACCGACCACGCCGGCCATCGCCGTGTACGACACCAGTGTAATCGCCGTTACGGTAATTGCCGCGAAAATGCCGGGGCGTGCTTCGGGCAGCAAGGCGTTGGTGATGATCTGGCGCGTGCTGGCACCCATCGACTGCGTGGCCTCGATGATGCCGCGGTCCACTTCACGCAGGGCGGTTTCCACCAGGCGCGCAAAGAACGGCGTGGCGCCGATAACCAGCGGCGGAATCGCGCCCGCGACGCCCAACGAGGTGGGCTCGTCCATGTATATGCCAGTGATCAGTTTGGTTAATGGAATCATCACGATCAGCAGGATGATGAACGGCAGCGAACGCAGGATGTTCACGATCAGCGACATAAAGGCGTACAAGCCTTTCTGCTCGAACAGCTGACGTGGGCTGGTCAAGAACAGCAGCACACCCACGGGCAGGCCCAGTACGACCGTGAAGAACAGCGAACCGAACAGCATGGTCATGGTATCGCCGGTGGCGAGCCAGATTTCGGACCAGTCGATGTCGGCGAAGAAATTCAGGAACAGGTCCATTAGCGCAGCACCTCCATATGAACGTCAGCGGCGGTGAAGCGCGCAAACGCGGCCTCCATGTCACCGCCAGTGACGGCGAGGGTCAATTGCCCGTAGGGGATGTCTTTGATGCGGTCGATACGACCGGCAAGGATGCTGTAGTCCACCCCCGTTTCCCGGGCGACGGTACCCAGCAACGGGGCGTAGGTCGCGTCCCCTTGGAACGTCAGGCGCACGATACGGCCCGGTACGTGAGCGAAGTCATCGTGCTGCTCGCCTTCATCGACCTGTTCGGCTTCCTGGACGAAGCGCTTGGTGGTCGGATGCTTGGGATGCAGGAACACATCAGCCACCGAGCCTTGCTCGACGATCACGCCAGCGTCCATCACGGCCACCTGGTCGCACACGCGGCGAATCACGTCCATTTCATGGGTGATCAACACGATGGTCAGCTTCAGCTCGCGGTTGATTTCCGCCAGCAATTGCAGGACCGACGCGGTGGTTTGCGGGTCGAGGGCGCTGGTGGCTTCATCGCAGAGCAGAATCTTGGGTTTGGTCGCCAGGGCGCGAGCAATGCCAACGCGCTGTTTCTGGCCGCCGGACAATTGCGCCGGGTACTTGCGGGCGTGGTCCGACAGGCCGACGCGGGCGAGCAGCTCGGCCACGCGCAGGTCGATTTCCTTGCGCGACAATTCGCCGGCCAGTGTCAGCGGCAGCGCCACGTTGTCTGCAACGGTCTTGGACGCCAGCAGGTTGAAGTGCTGGAAAATCATCCCGACTTGCTGACGGAAGCGGCGCAGGCCATTGGCATCCAGTGCGGTGACTTCTTCGCCGTCGACACTGATCTGCCCGCCACTGGGCTCTTCAAGGCGATTGATCAGGCGCAGCAGGGTACTTTTTCCCGCACCCGAGTGGCCAATCAGGCCAAACACCTGGCCGTTTTCGACGCGCAGGCTGGTGGAGTGCAGGGCTGGAATATCCTTACCGGCGACGCGGTAGGTTTTATGGACGTTTTGAAACTCGATCACGTAGCGAACCTTGTGGGGCGCATGGAAAAGGGATCAGCGGTTAGCCGGGCGCGCATTTTAGCCTGTCCAACTAGCGTTTCTTAGCATTTATTTCGTATCCGTCCAGCGATTTGGCAATAACGAGACCAAAGGTCATAAAAAGGGAACGGCTCATAACGCTATCAGTCACTACTTAAGCAATGCGATGTTCCGGGTGCCGTGCCCGGGGCTTCATTCAAACGAGCCGGGGACCGCTCTGGCCACTTTGACTAAGGAGTTTTGACTGATGAGTACCAAGAAGCCAGGCACCCCGCCGAAGAGTGAACTCGCGGGTACCGATACCCTGGACCGAGGCAATACCAACACCAAATTGCAGGCGTTGGAAGAATTCCGTTCCGATGCGACCGGCCAGGCCCTGCGCACTAACCAGGGCGTGAAGATCTCCGACAACCAGAACACCTTGAAGGTCGGTGCCCGTGGCCCTTCGCTGCTGGAAGACTTCATCATGCGTGAAAAAATCACGCACTTTGACCATGAGCGCATCCCGGAGCGCATCGTGCATGCCCGCGGTACCGGCGCCCATGGCTATTTCCAAAGCTACGGCGACCATTCGGCGCTGACCAAGGCTGGTTTCCTACGTACTCCGGAGCATAAAACGCCGGTGTTCGCGCGTTTTTCCACGGTGCAGGGGCCGCGCGGTTCCGGTGACACTGTGCGTGACGTGCGCGGTTTTGCCGTGAAGTTTTTCACCGACGAAGGCAACTTCGACCTGGTGGGCAACAACATGCCGGTGTTCTTCATTCAGGATGCGATCAAGTTTCCTGATTTCGTGCACGCCGTTAAGCCTGAACCGCACAACGAGATTCCTACAGGCGGCTCGGCCCACGATACGTTCTGGGACTTTGTCTCGCTGGTACCGGAGTCGGCGCATATGGTGGTGTGGGCGATGTCTGACCGCGCCATTCCGAAAAGCCTGCGTGCAATGCAGGGTTTCGGTGTGCACACCTTCCGTTTGATCAACACCGAAGGCAAATCGAGCTTTGTGAAGTTTCACTGGCGGCCAAAAGTCGGCACCTGCTCGCTTGTGTGGGACGAAGCGCAAAAGCTGGCCGGTAAAGATACCGATTATCACCGCCGCGACCTGTGGGAATCGATCGAAAGCGGCGACTACCCCGAATGGGAACTGGGCGTTCAGATCGTTGCAGAAGAAGACGAGCATAAGTTCGAATTCGACCTGCTCGACCCGACGAAGATCATCCCAGAGGAACTGGTGCCAATCACCCCGCTGGGCAAGATGGTGCTTAACCGCAACCCGGACAATTTCTTTGCCGAGGTCGAGCAGGTCGCGTTCTGCCCAGGCCATATCGTGCCGGGTATCGATTTCACCAACGACCCGCTGCTGCAAGGTCGTCTGTTTTCCTACACGGACACCCAGATCAGCCGTCTCGGTGGCCCGAACTTCCATGAGATCCCGATCAATCGCCCGGTCGCACCGAACCACAACAACCAGCGCGATGCGCTGCATCGCAGCGTGATCGATAAGGGCCGTGCAGCCTACGAGCCGAACTCCATCGACGGCGGCTGGCCGAAGGAAACGCCGGCAGGTCCGACCGATGGCGGTTTTGAGACCTACCACGAGCGCATTGATGCGAACAAGGTCCGCGAGCGCAGTGAGTCGTTTGGCGACCATTTCTCCCAGGCCACGCTGTTTTTCAACAGCATGAGCCACCACGAGAAAGAGCACATCATCGCCGCCTACAGCTTCGAGTTGGGCAAGGTCGAGCGCGAACATATTCGTGCCCGCCAGGTGAATGAAATCCTGGCCAACATCGACCTGGAACTGGCCAAGCGCGTGGCGCAGAACCTGGGCCTGCCAGCGCCGACCAAAGGCACGGTGCCGGTACGTGAAACATCGTTGAAGCAATCGCCGGCATTGAGCCAGGTGAATTTGCTGTCCGGCGACATCAAGACGCGCAAAGTGGCGATTCTGGCGGCTAACGGCGTGGACGGTGCAGCGATTGATGCACTCAAAGCTGCACTTGAGGCTGAAGGTGCGCACGCCAAGTTGCTGGGGCCGACTTCGGCGCCTGTGACCACCGCCGATGGCAAGTCGCTGCCGGTGGATGCGTCGATGGAAGGCATGCCTTCCATTGCGTTTGACGCAGTGTTTATCCCTGGCGGTAAAGAGTCGGTCAAAGCGCTGAGCGGCGACGGTGTGGCGCTGCACTACGTGCTGGAAGCGTACAAGCACCTGAAGGCTATCGCGGTGGCCAGTGACGTGAAGCCTTTGTTGGATCTGCTGAAGCTGGAGGCGGATGCGGGGTTGATCGTGGGCGCGGATGTCAAGGCGTTCTTCGCTGCGATTGCCCAGCATCGGGTCTGGGATCGGGAGCCTAAGGCCAAGGCGATTCCGGCTTAATTATTGGGCTGTTTGTTAAATCGTCATCGGGGGCAAGCCCCCTCCCACATTTGAAGTGTGAATACATTCAAGTGTGGGAGGGGGCTTGCCCCCGATGCTTTTAGTCGGCTTTACGCGGAATCAGCACAACCTGCGCCGGAATGTGTTTCAAAATTTGCCGGTGAATCTTCAGCTCATACCCTGCATCAATGCGCTTCACTCGTTTGGTCAGCAACGTGGCCAACCACGGGTAATCCTCGGTGCGTGGTACCTGAATGCTGACGTCGCACTGGTAATTCACCACGTCGGTGGCGATGGCATCCAGCTGATGGCGCATGGCTTCGACATCCGCCAGGTTCAACGCCACGGTGGTGCTCGGCGCCGCCGGGTCGATGACCTTGGCGGCGGGCTTGGCTTCGGCGGCTTTCAAGGCGGCCTCGGCCTGATCCAGCTCGGCTTTGCGCGCATGGCTGATGGCGCTGTTGACGCCACCGGTCAGGGCTGGGGCCTTGGGCATCAGCGCGCGGGCACGGCTCAGGGCTGTGGCGGCGGCGTTGACGTCGCCCTTTTGCAGCACGATCTGGCTGCGCTGCAGGTAGGCTTCGGCCAATTGCCGCTGGTAAGCCTCGAGCGCCGGATCGTTGGGCGATTGGGCCTGCAACGTGGCGAGCTGGTCTTCGGCGGTGGCCAATTCGCTGCTGGCCAGGTTTTGCTCCAGTTGCGCGATGGCCGCAGCACGCGGATCCAGCGCTTCGGGGGCGGCGGGCGGTGTGCTTTGACAGGCGCCCAGCAGCAGGGAAAATGCGGCAAGGAGCAGATAACGGAAGGTGAACGGCTTCATTCCTGCGACTCTCTATTTGCGCAAAAAGCGAGCAAGTCTACACCCCTCGACGGGGCAGGACAAAACTCAGCAGAAACAGGGCGGCCGCCGATACTACGATCGACGGCCCGGCCGGTGTGTCCTTGAACCATGACAACGCCAGGCCTCCACACACTGCCAACATGCCCAACAGGCTTGCGCCGATTGCCATTTGCTCCGGCGAACGAGCATGGCGCTGAGCGGCGGCTGCGGGAATGATCAACAGCGACGTGATCAACAATACGCCGACAATCTTCATCGCGACAGCGATCACCACCGCGATCAACAACATCAGCGCCAGGCGCAGGGCCGGCACGGGCAAACCTTCCACCGTGGCGAGTTCCTCGTGCACGGTAATCGCCAGCAGCGGGCGCCACAGGCTCACCAGCAGCACCAGTACCGCCGCGCTGCCGCCCAGGATCCACATAAGATCGACAGGGCTGATCGCCAGCAGATCGCCAAACAGGTAGGCCATCAGGTCAATGCGCACTTCATGCATGAAGCTCAGCACCACCAGGCCCAGGGACAAGGTACTTGGCGCCAGGATGCCCAGCAGCGTATCGGAGGCCAGGGGTTGGCGCTGTTGCAGCGTTACCAACAACACCGCCAGCAGCAGGCAGCCGACCGTTACGGCGATGGTCGGGCTCACATCCAGCAGGAAGCCCATGGCCACGCCGAGCAGCGCGGCATGGGACAACGTGTCGCCAAAGTACGCCATGCGCCGCCAGACCACGAACGAGCCCAACGGGCCCGCTACCAACGCCAAAGCCAAGCCTGCCAGCAGGGCGTAGAGCAGAAAATCAGCCATGCTTGCAGCTATCTCCATGAACATGAGGGTGGGGTGCGGCGGGGTCGTCAACCACGGCGCCGTGCAGATCATGGGCGTGGTCGTGGTGGTGATGGTAGATCGCCAGGCTTTGCGCGTTCTTACCGAACAGCTCGACGAACGCCGGGTCGCCGCTGACCTGTTCCGGATGGCCGGAGCAGCACACGTGACGGTTGAGGCAGACCACCTGGTCGGTGGTGCTCATCACCAGGTGCAAATCGTGAGACACCATCAGCACACCGCAGCCGTGACGGTCGCGCAAGCGGGTGATCAGGCTGTACAGCTCGGCTTGCCCGGCGACGTCGACGCCTTGCACGGGCTCATCGAGCACCAGCAGCTCTGGCTCGCGCAACAGCGCGCGGGCCAGCAGCACGCGCTGCATTTCACCGCCGGAGATGCTTTGCACCGGGCTGTCGATCACTTGTTCAGCGCCGACTTCTTTGAGCGCCGCCTGCGCGCGGGCACGGTCGACCGCCGGTACCAGGCGCAGAAAGCGTAGTACGGAAAGCGGGAGTGTCGGGTCTACGTGCAGCTTCTGCGGCATATAGCCCACGCGCAGTTTGGGTCTGCGCCATACGCTGCCACGGTCCGGCTTGAGCAGGCCCAGCACGGCGCGTACCAGGGTGGTCTTGCCGGCGCCATTGGGGCCGATCAGGGTAACGATCTGCCCCGGCTCCACACTCAATGCGATGTCATCCAGCACGTTTTGCCCGGCGAACGTGACCCCAACCTGCTCCAGGCGGATTAACGCGTTGCTCATCAAGCCCCCTGACAGCCCGAGCACAGGCCGACCACTTCGACCGTTTGCCCTTCGACGCTGAAGCCGACTTCAGCGGCGCTTTTGATGATGGCGTCACTGATGCTTTTTTGTTCAAGCTCGATGGCGGCGTGGCACTCGCGGCAAATCAGGAACTGACCCTGATGCGCGTGTTCCGGGTGGTTGCAGCCGACAAAGGCATTGAGCGAAGCGATGCGGTGCACCAGGCCGTTTTCCAGCAGGAAATCCAGCGCACGGTAAACCGTCGGCGGCGCGGCGCGGCGGCCGTCCTGCTCGCTGAGTACGCCGAGGATGTCGTACGCGCCGAGCGGCTTGTGGCTTTGCCACACCAACTCCAGCACGCGACGACGCAGCGCGGTCAGGCGCAAACCCTTCTGCGCACACAGGGTGTCGGCCTCCGACAGCGCGGTGTGAACGCAGTGAGAGTGGTCGTGGGGACGGCTGGCAAGCGGTGTTATAGGCATGAGCGGCGACAGATATTTGATAGAGACGTTATTATGTTACCCGTTCCTACGCCATTGAGTGGTCATCGTGTCCCGACTTTTTCCCGTTTTTGTCGTATTTGTCACCAGTTTGTTCATGGCTGGCGCCGCTCAGGCCGAGGTGAAGGTGCTGACCAGCATCAAGCCGCTGCAGCTGATTGCCGCTGCTGTGCAGGACGGTGTAGCGGTTCCGGAGGTGTTGCTGCCACCGGGTGCGTCGCCGCACAACTTCGCATTGCGCCCATCCGACGTACGGCGCGTGCAGTCGGTAGACCTGCTCTACTGGATCGGTCCGGACATGGAAACATTTTTGCCGCGCGTGCTGAAAGGCCGTACGGCGACAACGGTGGCCGTGCAGGACCTGCCGGGCATGAAACTGCGCCGGTTCGGCGAAGATAGCCACTCCCACGCCGATGAAGCCGACGAACACGACCACGATCATCGCCCCGGCAGTGTGGATGCACATCTGTGGCTGTCGACGGTGAATGCGCGGGTGATCGCGGCGCGTATGGCGGCTGACCTCAGTGCCGCCGACCCGGCCAACGCCGCGCGTTACCAGAGCAACGCGAAGGCCTTCGAGGATCGCCTGGATGCGCTGGATGTGCGCCTGAAGCAGCGTTTGGCCGGCGTTGAGGGCAAACCTTACTTTGTGTTTCACGAGGCTTTTGATTACTTCGAAGACGCCTACGGCTTGAAGCACGCCGGCGTGTTTGCCGTTGCAGCCGAAGTGCAGCCAGGCGCCCAGCATGTGGCGGCGATGCGCACGCGGTTACAGGAAGTGGGCAAGACCTGTGTGTTCAGCGAGCCACCGCTGCGACCAAGGTTGGCGGAGACGCTGGTGGCTGGTTTGCCGGTGAAGCTCGCGGAGTTGGACGCGCTGGGTGGCTACACCCCGGCCACGGCCCAGGGTTACGAGCAGGTGCTGGAAAAACTGGGCAATGATCTGGCCGGGTGCCTGGAATCGCTCTGACTGCCACTGCAGATCAAATGTGGGAGGGGGCTTGCTCCCGATGGCTTTGGGTCAGCTGATACATTTGCTGGCTGACCCACCGCTATCGGGGGCAAGCCCCCTCCCACATTTTTAACGGTGTGTATCTTTAGAGCGCGAATGGCAGGTGGACGCTAATCTGCTGGCGTTGCGCCAAGCGATGCTCGAACTCCGCCGGGTCATGAATCAGCACATCCTGCCCGGCAAACGCCTGCGCCGCGATCAGGCGCGACAGCCAGAAGCGCACACACGCCACTCGCAACAGGGTCGGCCACAGCTCGGCTTCCTTCGCGGTAAACGGCCGCAGCCCCGCGTAAGCTCCCAGCAACGCACGGGCGCGCTGCCCGTCAATCACGCCGTCGGCATCCGAACACCAGTCATTCAAGGCGATGGCGATGTCGTACAGCATCGGCCCCGAGCAGGCGTTGTAGAAGTCGATCAGGCCGGTCAGGTGCGTGCCTTCGAACATCGCATTGTCGCGGAACAGGTCGGCGTGAACGTTGGCGCGCGGCAGGGCAAGGATCTGCGCCTTGTAGGCCTGGATCT
This sequence comes from Pseudomonas sp. R2-7-07, assembly GCF_003852355.1. Lineage (NCBI taxonomy): Bacteria > Pseudomonadati > Pseudomonadota > Gammaproteobacteria > Pseudomonadales > Pseudomonadaceae > Pseudomonas > Pseudomonas sp. R2-7-07. The sequence continues at coordinate 78,081 of NZ_CP027759.1, forward strand.
CGCTCAAGGCATCCTGCAGAAGCCGCTGTTGCGCGTCGTTCAGGTGCGAAATCAACTGCGCGCCTTCAGTGAGCATCCAATCCAGCCCACGATCGGTCTTGCGTTCCAGCACCTTGTCGCCCTGGGTCGCCAGATGCAGGTGACCGAGCAAGTCGCCGACCTGGGCGCAATGCTGGGCGTTGGCGTCCTTGATGTGTTTGCCGGCCAGGCGCGGTTGCAACAGCGCCGGCTTGCCGGCCAACGTGCGCAGGGCAACGCCGTCGGTGGTGCGCAGGGCGTAAGGCACGGGCAGGTCGGCGTCGTGGAGTACGTCGAGCAGTTCGATGAAGAATGGCATTTCCGCAATGGGGCCACGTTCAACCAGGGTCAGGACGTACTCGCCCTGTTCCAGGCTGATAAAGAAATTGGTGTTTTCGCTACCGGCGGCAATCCCCTGGAAATCAAGCAGGCGGCCGAGCCCGTAAGGGGCAAGAAAGGTTTCCAGCTCGGGCCGAGCCAGGGGGGTGAACACAGACATGGTTAAAACTGCCATTACGGGCGCCGCTCAGCGCGGCGCCGGTTGAAGTTAGGGAATCATTTCCATTCGAAGATCTTCCATGACGGGATCAGCATATCCGGCTGGTCAGAACGGATGAAGTTCGCGTCGGTTCCGTCAGCGCGTACCAGAAAATATGGTGGCGCACCTTTTGGCGTGACCTTGATGGCGTACAGGAAGCCGTTTTGGCGGTACTCCTGGATAGTCTTGTCGCCTTCCGTGCGAATGGTCACTTCCGGATCGGCCGAAGGCGCATCGTCTGCCGCCATGGCAGCCATCGGAGCGAGTGCAATCAAGCCAGTGAACAGCAGGCGATTGAATGTACGCATGATAACCTTGTCCCTTTGTTTTCATTGGTCCGGCTATTCTAGCGTCTGACCCGCCGAAAAGGTTGATCCTGCTCATGAGCCAAGCGCCTCTCGTCCTGGTGGACGGTTCTTCTTATCTGTACCGCGCCTTCCACGCGCTGCCACCGCTGACCACCTCCAAAGGCCTGCCCACCGGCGCGGTCAAGGGCGTGTTGAACATGCTCAAGAGCCTGCGCAGGCAATACCCGAACAGCCCGTTCGCCGTGGTGTTCGACGCCAAGGGCGGGACCTTTCGCGATGACATGTACGCCGAATACAAGGCCAATCGCCCGAGCATGCCCGATGACATGCGCCTGCAGATCGAGCCCCTGCACCAGAGCGTGATCGCCCTGGGCTTCCCGTTGCTGTGCGTCGAAGGCGTCGAGGCCGATGACGTGATCGGTACCCTGGCCCGCAGCAGCGCGGCCGCTGATCGTCCCGTGGTGATCTCCACCGGCGACAAGGACATGGCGCAACTGGTGGACGGGCACATTACCTTGGTCAACACCATGACCGGTAGTTCGATGGACATCGAGGGCGTAAAGGAGAAATTCGGCGTCGCTCCAGAGCAGATCATTGATTACCTGGCGTTGATGGGCGATTCGTCCGACAACATCCCTGGCGTTCCCGGAATTGGCCCGAAGACCGCCTCCGGTTTGCTGGTGGGTGTGAATGGCGGCCTGAAAGAGCTGTATGAACAGCTGGACATTGTGCCGACCCTGCCGATTCGTGGCGCCAAGACGCTGCCGGCGAAGTTGGAAGAGCATAAGGAAATGGCGTTCCTGTCCTATCAGTTGGCGACGATCAAGATCGACGTGCCCCTGGATATCGGCCTGGACGACCTGCACCTGATCGAGCCGGATCGCGAAAAGCTGCTTGAGTTGTACACGCTGCTTGAGTTCAAGAGCTGGTACGAAGAGATCCAGCGCGATACCAAGCGTGTCGAGCTCAAGACGGCGAACGAGGTTGCGCCCGTCGCCCAAGCGTCGGTTGAGGCGGTGATAGCGGTGCCGGTGGAGTCGGTTTACACCACCATCCTGGACCAGGCCACATTCGATCTGTGGCTGAAGAAGCTCAACGACGCGCCGTTATTTGCCTTCGACACCGAGACCACCGGGATCGACGCCCAACAGGCCCAGTTGGTTGGGCTTTCGTTCGCTGTGCAGCCCCATGAGGCGGCCTATATCCCGCTGACGCATTCCTATACCGGTGCGCCGGATCAATTGGACCGTGACACCGTGCTGCTGGCCTTGAAGCCGTTGCTGGAAGATCCGACCAAGCTCAAGGTCGGCCAGCACGCCAAGTTCGACATGAATATCCTGGCCAACTGCGCCATCGGCGGCGACCCTGCGCAGGGCATCACCGTGCGGGGCATCGCCTTCGATACCATGCTCGAATCCTACGTACTGAACTCCACCGCGACCCGCCATGACATGGACAGCCTGGCGAAAAAATACCTGGGCCACGACACCGTCAGCTTCCAGGACATCGCCGGCAGGGGCGCCAAGCAGCTGACATTCGACCAGATCGCCCTCGAACAAGCCGGCCCGTATGCAGCCGAAGATGCCGATGTGACGTTGCGCCTGCACCAGAAGCTGCACGCTCAGCTGGCAGCGATCCCGAGCCTGGCCAGTGTGTTGACGGACATCGAGATGCCGTTGGTGCCGGTGCTGGCGCGTATCGAGCGCCAAGGCGCCCTGGTGGACAAGGCACTGCTGGGCATCCAGAGCATCGAGCTGGGCAACAAGATGGTCGAGCTGGAGCGCCAGGCATTCGAGATCGCCGGCGAAGCGTTCAACCTGGGTTCGCCCAAGCAGCTCGGGGCGATTCTCTACGAGAAACTCGGAATGCCGGTGTTGAAAAAGACCGGCAAGGGCCAGGCATCCACGGCTGAAGAAGTGCTGGCCAAGCTGGCCGAGGATGATTTTCCGCTGCCCAAGGTGCTCATGCAGTACCGCAGCATGAGTAAGCTGAAAAGCACCTATACCGACCGCCTGCCGGAACAGATCAACCCGCGTACCGGGCGTATTCATACGTCTTACCATCAGGCGGTGGCGGCGACCGGGCGTTTGTCCTCCAGCGATCCGAACCTGCAGAACATCCCGGTGCGCACCGCCGAAGGGCGACGCATTCGCCAGGCGTTTATCGCACCCAAAGGCTACAAGCTGCTGGCAGCGGACTATTCGCAGATCGAGCTGCGGATCATGGCGCACCTGTCGAAGGACGAAGGGTTGATGAACGCCTTTCGCAACGACCTGGACGTGCACACCGCCACGGCTGCCGAGGTATTCAAGGTTGAATTGAGCGAGGTTACCTCCAACCAACGCCGCAGTGCCAAGGCGATCAACTTCGGCCTGATCTACGGCATGGGCGCCCAGAAGCTCGGCAAGGACATTGGCGTCGATACCAAGACCGCCAAGGCTTATATCGATGTGTACTTCGCCCGCTATCCCGGCGTGCGCGAATACATGGAGCGCACCCGCGCCCAGGCGGCGGACCAGGGTTTTGTGGAAACCTTCTTCGGGCGGCGCCTGTACGTGCCGGATATCAACTCCAACAAGCCTCAGGAGCGCGCGGCGGCAGAGCGCACCGCGATCAACGCGCCCATGCAGGGCACGGCGGCGGACATCATCAAGAAAGCCATGGTGAAGGTGGACAATTGGCTGACCGAGTCGGGCCTGGACGCTAAGGTCATCCTTCAGGTGCATGATGAACTGGTACTGGAGGTGCGTGAGGATCTGATCCCGGAGGTCAGCCAGAGAATCCGCGAACACATGAGCGCTGCCGCGCAGTTGGACGTGCCCCTGGTGGTGGACGTGGGCGTTGGCGATAACTGGGACGAGGCCCATTGATTCTGCGGCTGCGCCATCACCGCGTGATGGCACGGCGCTTTAGATCGGAAACTGCCGTCAGTTATTTCCAAGAGTTTTTTGAACCCGCAGGAACTTAACCTGTGAACCGTCACTCAGAGTTACTGAATGGGTGGTGAAGCCCTTCAATGCTCCTATGTTGTGTTAAGTGTTGGCAGATATCTGGACCCCGCCCTAGCGGTCCGGAACTTGGACCCCGAACTTCCCTCCCCATACGAAGTCCGGGGTTTTTTTTGCCCGCGCAAAAGTTACTCGGCGATCTCAGCGCCTTTGTCCGCCAATTCCATCCAGCCGGCCAGTACAGTGTAGGCGTCTTCGAGGCCCATGCGCTTTGGCGCGGAGAACAGTTGGATGCTGATTGCGTCGCCCCAACCCTTACGGATCTCGGTCTGCACTTTGAGCAGGGTGTTCTTGGCTGCGCCGTAGGTCAGCTTGTCGGCCTTGGTCAGCAGGATATGCATTGGCATGCCGCTGGCGACCGCCCAGTCGAGCATCAACAGGTCGAAATCGGTCATTGGATGACGGATGTCCATCATCAGGATCAACCCCTTCAAACTCTCCCGGCCACCCAGGTAAGCCTCCAGGTGACGCTGCCAGTGCAGCTTCAATGGGATAGGGACTTTTGCATAACCGTAGCCCGGCAGGTCGACCAGACGCCGATCATCGTCTAGCTTGAAGAAGTTGAGCAGCTGCGTGCGACCTGGGGTTTTCGAGGTGCGTGCCAGGCTGGCGTGGGTCAGGGTGTTCAGTGCGCTGGACTTACCAGCGTTGGAACGGCCGGCGAAGGCGACTTCAAAGCCTTCGTCATCGGGGCATTGGTCCACTTTGGCGGCACTGAGCATGAAGGTGGACTGTTGGCACAGGCCGAGGATGGGATTCTTGAGTTGCATGAGATTTCCGATGTGGGCGGTGCCGAAAAAGGGTGCGGCAAGCGGTGTCGTTTCCGTTTCAGTAGCGCCAGTATATAATGCCGCAGATTTTGTGTGTGCTTTGTCCCAGCGAAGGACGAAGTTCACGGGAGCGAAAGACCTTCATTGCGCATTAGAACGCAAAACGCTCTCAAACCCTGAACAGGTCGATGTATGACCTGATGGTGACTCGCTTCGGTGTCCTGATCGCGCGTTAAAGCGCCCAGGCTACACAGGAACCGCAAGCGCTGTACAACCGAGTTTGCGTGGTCGTGCCAGTGCAACGCGTGACCCGGGGTTTCAAGGCAATGCCGCCGCGTGGTTTGTGCAAGGACTGCAGTACTGAGGATTACCAGGCCATCATTGAGTTGATGGTGAGTAAACCCGGTAGATAACTCTTAAACCCTTAGCCGTAGTTGGATTAGCTGATGAACAAACTGATCGTGAGTCTGCTGTTGACCTTGGGCATCACCGGTGCTGCCCATGCTGCAGGCGACGCTGCCGCGGGGCAGGCGAAAGCCGCCGTGTGTGGTGCTTGCCATGGACCGGACGGTAACAGCCCGGCACCGAACTTCCCCAAACTCGCCGGCCAGGGTGAACGTTACCTGACCAAGCAGATGCACGACATCAAGGATGGCAAGCGCGTGGTGTTGGAAATGACCGGCTTGCTGGCCAACTCCAGCGATCAGGACATGGCCGACATAGCCGCGTATTTTGCCAGTCAGAAAGGCAGTGTGGGAGCTGCCGATCCGAAACTGGTCGCCCGTGGCGAGAAGCTGTTTCGTGGCGGCGACCTGGAAAAAGGCTTGCCCGCCTGTACCGGCTGCCATTCGCCTAATGGCGCAGGCAACGCCCCGGCAGGCTTCCCGCACCTGAGCGGCCAGCACGCCACTTACATCGCCAAGCAGTTGACCGACTTCCGCAAAGAAGAAGCCGGCCGTGCCAACGATGGCGACGCAATGACCATGCGCACCATCGCCCGTAAACTGAGTGACGAAGACATTGCGGCAATCTCCAGTTACATCCAAGGCTTGCACTGACAGCCTGCAACGTTAACGCTCGATTAATCCATCGATGCAAGCATAAAAAGGGTGGCTACGGCCGCCCTTTTTTGTGGCGGCTGCCGTTACACTAACGAACTCATGTCCGCGTAGACCTGTCACACCTAAAGGTCGCGTGAGGCGACCGTATTTGTCCAGGAGTAAAGCATGCGTAATCTGATCCTCAGCGCCGCCCTCGTCACTGCCAGTCTCTTCGGCATGACCGCACAAGCTGCCGACGTGCCGCTTGAAGCCGGTAAAACCTACGTCGAACTGGCTAACCCGGTGCCGGTCTCGGTCCCCGGCAAGATCGAGGTGGTGGAGCTGTTCTGGTACGGTTGCCCGCACTGCTACGCCTTTGAGCCGACCATCAATCCTTGGGCTGAAAAGCTGCCGAAGGACGTGAACTTCAAGCGCATTCCGGCCATGTTCGGCGGCCCATGGGATGCCCACGGCCAACTGTTCCTGACCCTGGAAGCCATGGGTGTGGAGCATAAGGTCCACAACGCGGTATTCAACGCGATCCAGAAAGAAGGCAAGCGCCTGACCAAGCCAGACGAAATGGCTGACTTCGTTGCCACCCAAGGCGTCGACAAAGACAAGTTCCTGGCCACTTTCAACTCCTTTGCTATCCAGGGCCAGATCAAACAGGCCAAGGAACTCGCGCAGAAGTATGGCGTGCAAGGCGTACCGACCCTGATCGTCAACGGCAAGTACCGTTTCGACCTGGGCAGTACCGGTGGCCCTGAACAGACGCTCAATGTCGCTGACCAGCTGATCGCCAAAGAGCGCGCAGCCAAGTAAGGGGCTCGCCATGCGCCGCTGGGGTACCGAACGCGTTGTAGGCCTGCATGATCCGCGGGTCAACGAACATCATCTGGAATCCACAGGCCTGCCGGCAGATAGCCGCCTGCGGCTGCTCAGTTTCAATATCCAGGTGGGTAACAGCACCGAGAAATATCGGCACTACCTCACGCGGGGCTGGCAGCACTTGCTGCCGCACAAAGGGCGCACCGGCAATCTGCAAAAAATCGGCGACCTGCTCAGCGACTTCGACCTGGTTGCCCTGCAGGAAGCCGACGGCGGGAGCCTGCGCTCCGGCTACATCAACCAGGTGGAACACCTTGCCCAGCTCGGCGCCTTCCCCTACTGGTACCAGCAACTCAATCGTAACCTCGGGCGTCTGGCACAGCACAGCAATGGCGTGCTCAGCCGCTTGAAGCCGACCGTCATCGAGGATCACCCGTTGCCGGGCCCCAAAGGGCGAGGCGCGATCCTTGTGCGTTTTGGTGAGGGGCCGGAAGCGTTGGTGGTGGTGATGATGCACCTGGCCCTCGGCGGGCGTACGCGCAACCTTCAGTTGGCCTACGTGCGCGACTTGATCGGCAACTACAAGCACCAGGTGCTGATGGGTGACATGAACACCCATGCCAACGACCTGCTGCAGAATTCCCCGCTGCGCGACCTCGGCCTGCTGGCGCCGCAGGTCGAAGCCACGTTTCCCAGCTGGCGTCCGCAGCGCTGTCTGGACCATATCCTGCTCAGCCCGAGCCTCACACTGGAAAGTGTGCAGGTGCTGGCGCAGCCCATTTCCGATCACCTGCCGGTCGCGGTAGAGATTCGTCTGCCGGGTTCGCTTACGGCTGATGCATTACCCGCGTTGAGCCCAGGCCCTCGCGGACCTCTTGCATGAGCGACGACGCCCAGCGCTGGAAAGAAAAATACCTTAAAAGCATCGAGCAACAAGACAAGCTCGAACGCCGCTGGGCCGCCCGCCTCGACCTGCTACGCCGAGGGCTGGTGCGCAGCACGCTGGCGGCCGAAGGCACTGACCGCGCTGTCGATCAATGCATGAAGGAAATGCGCGATGTGGTGCGCACCGACGACATGGACGCTGCCCTGGCTGCCCTGCTGCCGCGTCTGGAAAAGGCCGTGCTGGATTCCGAGCAGCGCCGCGAAACGCGGGTTGACCAGATCAGTTCCGCCCTCACCGCCCTGGTCGCGCAGTTGCAGAAACTGCCGCTGCCCCGTGAGGTGGCGCGCCCGTTGAAGACCTTCGCCAAACAGCTCGACGCTCGGGTGGGGCAGGCGCGGGAAATTCCGCTGCTGCTCAGCGAGTTGAGCAACCTGCAAGAGCAGGCGCTGCAAAACCTGGAGCCAGAGGGTGAAACCTCACGCTCCGGGCCCGGTTTGTTGCAACGCTTGTTTGGTGCCAAAGAGGTCTCCAATGACACCGCTGCGCCTGAGCTCGAGGTGCTCCCTGCGGCAAAATCCGATGCGCCAAAACCTGCCCCAGAGCCTGCGGAACCGGCCCAGTCCGAAGAGTTGACACAAGCCTTGCGCGCGTTTGCACCGTTGGCGCAAACAGTGACGGCCGCCGAGCCTGAGGCCGTTGCACCGGTCAAAGAGACAGGGCCCGCCGGCGCAACGTTTGAGTTCGAAGCGCCGGCTCAAACGTCAATCGCGGTCACGCCTGACAAACCCCCTGAACCGGTGGCGCCTGAAGCGCCGGCTGAGGAAGCCGTTCCCGAAAGCGCACTTGCTGCCTTTATCGAAGAGCCCCAAGATTCAGTCGACACGCCTGAAGAAACCCTCATCGGCAGCCTTTCCCTCCCGCCCGTATTGGATACCGCAGAGCCTGATCCCGATGCAATGCAATCGGATAGCCTCTACGCCCTGCCCGATTCGCCCGAGCCTTCCTACAGCTCGGTTGCCCAGCACATTGAAAACACCTTGCTCGGCCTGCTGGAAGACCTCTCCCTGCCCGAGCGCCACCGGCCCCAGGCCGAAGCCATGCGCGAACGCCTTGCCCACGGCTTGAACTGGTACGAACTGCTGCCGATTCTCGATGACTTGGCGGTGCTGATGTTGGCCGTCACCGACAGCGGCCAGCATGAGTTCGAGGCTTACCTTAAACAGCTCAACGAACGCCTTGAGGCGTTCCAGGGCCATCTGCAGGTTGCCAGCGAGGGGCACGCCGACAGCCGCTCTGCTGCGCGCCAGTTGGACACGCAGATTCGCGAGCAAGTGGACGGCCTGCAAAGCAGCGTGCAGGAAGCTGCCGATCTGGACAGCCTCAAGCACCTGCTTGAGAGCCACCTTGAAGGCTTGCTCGGCACTATGGACGAACACCGGCAGCAGCGCGACCAACGCGAACAGGAAGTGGCCGCACGCCTCCAGGGCCTGGCGGAGCGGGTGGCGAACATGGAGCAGGAAGCCCAGGGCTATCGTGAGCATTTGGAAATACAGCGCCAGAAGGCGCTGATCGATCCACTCACCGGCCTGCCCAACCGCGCAGCCTGGAGTGAGCGCCTGGATCAGGAGGTCAATGCCTGGCATCAACGTGGCAACAGTCTGTCACTGGCCATGCTGGACCTGGACCACTTCAAGCGCATCAACGACGGCTACGGCCACTTGGCCGGCGATAGAGTGCTGAAGATCATTGCCAGTGTGCTGCGCAAGCGCCTGCGGCCGACCGATTTTATTGCGCGCTTCGGCGGCGAAGAATTTGTGTTGTTGATGCCCGACTCAGCCTTGGCGGATGCCCTGGCCGTGGGTGAAGGGTTGCGGGCGGCCATCGAGGCTTGCCCGTTTCACTTCAAGGGCGTGCCGGTAACCATCACGGTATCCATGGGGGTCGCGCAGTTTCAACCAGGCGAGCGCAGTGACCTGGCGCTCAAGCGCGCAGATGAGGCGCTTTACAGGGCGAAGGCAGCGGGACGTAACCAGGTGCAGGCGGCGTAAAAGATGTTCCATTTTGTAATTTCGCCGCCTGGGATTTGACGTTACGTTACACTGTTGCATTATCGTCCTCTGCGTAATGCCTTCTGCCATGAAATCTCTCTTTATTGCTTTTGCCGTTCTTGTGCTCGCCGGTTGCTCCAGCGGCCCGCGCCTGAACACCAGCCATCCTTCGGTCAACCACGACAACCGTGTGCAGTTCGTTGTGGTGCATTACACCTCGGCCAACCTTGAGCGCTCCCTGGCGTTATTGACCCATGGTCAGGTCAGCAGCCATTACCTGATCGGCGATGACGCTTCAGGCACCCTCTACAAGCTGGTTGATGAAAGCCAGCGTGCCTGGCACGCCGGGGAAAGTGAATGGATGGGGCGCACCTGGCTCAATTCCAGCTCCATCGGCATCGAGATCGTCAACCCAGGCTATAGCGACACCCCGACCGGTCGGGTGTGGTACCCGTACTCCGAAGCTCAGGTGAAATCACTGGTGGTGTTGCTCAAGGACATCAGCAAGCGTAACGGGATCGCCCCCAAGAACATCATTGGGCACAGCGACATCGCCCCGCTGCGCAAGCTGGACCCTGGCCCGTTGTTCCCTTGGAAGCGTCTGGCCGATGAAGGCCTGGGGATTTGGCCGGATGCCCAGGCGGTGGCTCGATTCCAGGCGCAGTACGCCACGCAGCTGCCAAGCATCAGTTGGTTCCAGCAAGAACTGGCCCGTCTGGGTTACCAGACCCCACAGACCGGCGAGTTGGATGTGGCCACGCGTCATGTAATCGCCGCGTTCCAGATGCATTTCCGTCCATCGCTGTTTGACGGAACGCCGGATGCGGAAAGTGCGGCGATCCTGCATGCCTTGAACCAGCGCTGAAATGGCTGGCAAGTTTTTGTGGCAAGGCAGCAAGCACCCTCGCCACAAAAGCGCGCGCCTACAGAGGCAAGGCCATATAGAACTGTGTGCCCTGCCCCGGCCGTGAGTACACACCCATGCGGCCGCCGTGCAATTGCACGATCTCCTTGCACAGCGCCAGCCCCAGGCCGGCGCCGCCTTTTTTGCGCCCCACCTGCACGAAAGGTTCGAAGATGCGTCCTTGCTGGCCGTACGCAATGCCTTCGCCGTTGTCCTCGACGCTGATAATTACCCGCTCACCATGACGCCGAGCCTGCAAGCGAATCTGCCCTCTCTCGGCCGTGTGTCGCATGGCGTTACCCAGCAGGTTGTCGAGCACGCGCTCCAGTTGTGCCTGGTCGGCATACAGGCGCGGCAGGTCAGATTGCACCTCCACCATCAGTTCAATACCTTGCGCGCCCGCCGGCTCGGCGAATCGAGCGCGGGCATGCTCTAGCAGGTCAGTCACATCGCATGGCCCGAGCGTGAGTTTCTGCAGGCCGTTCTGATAGCGCGAGAAGTTGAGCAAATCGTTGATCAACTGCATCAGCCGCTGCATTTCTTCATTGACCGTATCCAGCAGGTCCGCTTCGCGTGATTCCGCCGGGAACTTGGCCCGTTCGCGGAACAGTCCGAAGGCCATGTGCATGCCGGTCACCGGTGTCCGCAGCTCGTGGGAGGCGCGCAACACGAACTCGCTGCGTACCCGTTCAAAAGCCCGCTGCTCGGTGACGTCATGCAGCACCATCACAGCGCCCAGAATGTGCCCCTGTGTATGGCTGACCGGGGTCAGGCTGTACGTCAGCAGGCGCAGCTCGCCTTCGACCTCTACCTCCAGATCCTCCGGCGCCCGTTCCAGGTTGCCGCCGCGCAGCACCAAGTGCAGCTGTTCATCCATTTCCGGACGACCCAGCGCTTCGCCCAGGCCCTGGCCGAGGCGTTCTTCGTCCCAACCCAGCTGGCGTTGCGCCACAGGATTGAGGTGCTCGAGATGGCCCTGGCGATCAATCATCAGCAAGCCGTCGTCAATGCTGTCGAGTACTGCTTGCAAGCGCTGCTGGCCGGCGAGCAGCTCATCGACATTGGTGGCCTGATGTTGGCGCAATGCCTCGGCCATGATGCCGAAGCGACGGGTCAGCTGGTTCATTTCCGCCGCCGACGATATCGGCAATGTCACTTCGAAATCGCCTTGCCCGATTTTGTCGGCAGCCTTGGCCAGCGCTTCGATTGGCCCGCCGAATCGCCGGGCAATGCCATGCGCGGTCACAAAACCGATGATCAGCACCGCAAGGCCTACCAGCCCCAGTAAGCTGGCAATCAACAGCGCCCGTTCGCGGGATCTGTGCTCGCTCGTGCTGATATTTTCCAGCGCCTGTTTGTGGTGAACGATTAGCCCATTGCGCAGGGTATTGAAGGTTTCAGTGAGCTTTTCCTTGCTGCCCGGTACAGGTGGGTTCTGCTGGAATTCGTCAAATGCCTGCAGCAGGTGCTGGTAGTCGTCGCGTGCCTGACTGAAACCGTGGGTCAGTCCGTCACGCTGTTCATGGGCGATGCCCTGGTCCAGCAGGTCGAAGTATTGCTGCTTGGAAGCTTGCAGGGCAGTCGGATCAGGGCGCTTTTCGAGCATCATCATCAGTTGATCGCCCAAGCTCTGGCGCAACTTGAGACCCAGCTCCAGGGTGACGAAGTTGCTGCGAATCAACGATTCCTGGGTCTTGGCCATCTGCATCACGCTGACCAGGCCCAGGACCAGCCCCAGCAGGGCCACGGTGATCAGCGCTGAGATGCTCAGAAATAGTCGAGTACGCAGTTTCATCGCGAGCTTCATGAGGTACAGCTCATAGGTTGTACTGTTTACGTTTGCGATACAGCGTCGACGCATCGATGCCAAGGGTGCGAGCGGCCTGGTCCAGCGTATCGCTGGTGGCGAGGACGGCGCCGATATGGGCTTTCTCCAGCTCGTCCAGGCTCAGTGCCGCACCAATGCGCGGTGCGTTGTTGGTCGGTTGCTCGGCCATGCCAAGGTGGCTGATCTCGACCTTTTCCTGAGGGCAGATGATGCTGGCGCGTTCCACCACGTTGCGCAGCTCCCGGATGTTGCCGGGCCAACGGTAGTTGAGCAGTGCTTCGCGTGCCTGATCGCTGAAGCCGCGAGCCGGGCGGGCATACTCCTTGACGAAGCGCGCCAGGAACCGGTCGGCCAGGGCGAGGATGTCTTCACTGCGTTCGCGTAGCGGCGGCAGGTGGAGGGTGATGACGTTGAGGCGATACAGCAGGTCTTCACGGAAGCGGCCGTCGCGCACCATGTCTTCCAGGTTGAGGTTGGTGGCGGCGAGGATGCGCACGTCAGCGCGACGGGTAACCGGGTCGCCGACACGCTCGTATTCCTTGTCCTGAATGAAACGCAGCAGTTTTGGCTGCAAGGTGAGCGGAAAATCGCCGATCTCGTCAAGAAACAAGGTGCCGCCGTCCGCCTGGTTAACGCGGCCCAACGTGCTTTCGCTGGCACCGGTAAAGGCGCCGCGGCTGTGGCCGAACAATTCGCTTTCCATCAGTTCTGCGGTCAACGAGGGGCAGTTGATGGTTACGCAGGATTTCTTCGAGCGTTTGCTCCAGCCGTGAATGGCCCGCGCCAACTCGCCTTTACCGGTGCCCGACTCGCCGAGAATCAAAATATTGGCGTCGGTCCCTGCCACTTGGCGTGCGGTTTCCAGTACCACCATCATGGCCGGGCTGTGGGAGTCGAGACCGTCCTTGGATTGGCGTACCGCGCCTTCCAGCGCTTCCAGGCGTGCCGACAGCTGGCGCACTTCCAATTGCTTGGCGGTGGCCAGGCGCAACTGGTCCGGGCTGCAGGGTTTGACCAGGTAATCGGCGGCGCCGGCTTGAATGGCGTCTACCGCAGTGTCCACGGCGGAGTGGGCCGTCACGATCACGACACGCATCCATGGCGCCTGGACACGCATCTGGGCCAATACATCCAGGCCATTGTCTTCGCCCAGGCGCAAATCGAGGAAGCACAGATCGAACACTTGGCGTTGCATCAAGGCATCGGCTTGGGCCGCGCTGTTGGCGGTGGCAACGGTGTAGCCTTCATCTTCCAGGCAATAACGAAAGGTACGGAGGATCGCGGACTCGTCATCCACTAAAAGAATGCGGCCTTGAAGTTCCTTGGCTGATTCCATCTGTCCCGCGCTCCTTAACTATGAATGTTGGTGTTTAGTCCCGGAATAATCGGGCAAGTTGCATGGTTTATTCTGATCGATAAAAGGCAACGTCGCGCAGCTATCTGCATACCTTCCTACGCGCCCCGCTAAAGCCCCGCGCTAGTGGCGTTTTCATATCTTCTCGCCGCTTCGGCAATCCTGCAGCTACTTTCGCTCCTTCGACCCGACCACTGGCCATCGTGCATTTCGCACGGCCCTACAGGGGGCATCGTGCAGGATGCTGTGGGGCGTGCGTTTAAATAATTCATATCTTATTGATTTTAAAGGGTTTTATTTTGTAATAAACCTGGCATGCGCTCTGCAATAGGTAATGCATAGAGCGTCATGAACGAATAATCAGAATGCGGGAGAAAGCAGTATGACTCGCCAAAGCCTAAGCCAATTGCGTGTATCGCCACTGCATCTGCAGCAAGGCCTGTTCGCCAGCCTGGCGTTGATGGTCACGCTGATCGCCGGCCAGCAGATGCAGCATTGGCAGCAGAGTCAGCAGCCGACTGCGCAGTTCGAGCGTCCCGTCATGACCCAGACCCACTTCCGTTCCGTCGCCAGCACGGCTGTCGATGTAACCGCCCCGCAACTGAGAGTGGCAGACCAGGATTCCACCCTGAGCGAGCTGCCGGTCCAGGAACGCTGGGTGTTCTAAGCAACAAAACGTCGCTCATGCCGAGCGGCCGCATGGCATCACTGCTGTTACCTCTATGAAAGCTTAAGGAGAATCACCATGTTGAGTTGGGCAATCACATTTCTGATCATCGCCATTGTGGCTGCAGTCCTGGGCTTCGGTGGTATCGCGGGCACCGCCACGGGTATCGCCAAGATTCTGTTCGTGGTTTTCCTGGTGATGTTCATCGCTTCGTTCTTCTTTGGTCGTCGCGGCCGAGGCTGAATATGACCACTTTGTCCCTCAAAGCCATTGCTGCTGCCGTGCTGTTGAGCGGCAGTGGCCTGGTGATGGCCGCCAACGACGGCCAATCCCGGGCCAACGAATTGCTCAGCACGGATGCGCAGTACCGTGAAACCTGGCAAGGCGTAGTGAAGAAAGAAGAGCGCCTGCCGGAATGGGTGATGAACCTGTCGGGTACGGCTGAGCAGATGAACGCTGTCGAAGAGGATGGCGACAAGTATCTGGTAGGGCCGCTGTGTGAAACGGCAGATACCTGCCTGAACAAGCGCCTGATCGTCGCCTTCAGCCTCGATAAGGAAGATGCCTACGCGATGTTGGTGGAAGTCCCGGCCGGCCTGCCGGCGGACAAGTCCCCAACACGCCACGCCGATTACCGTTTTCTCGGTAAGCCGGACGAAGGCATGAAGAAGCTGCTGATGGAGCAGCTGAAGAAAGATCCGAATTGGTACTAGGTTCCGTCTCACGGAGCCGGCGTCCATAGAAAGAAGCCCGTTCGCTTCTTTCTGTTTGCATCGCGTGTCAAGGGCGATGCATGACCAGGGGGCCGGGTTGCTCTGATCGATCAGGATCGGCGCGACCTACGGGTACAGGGAGTGCCTGCGCAAGGGCCGGGTCAGGCGAAAAGCTGCGACGCAAGTTCACAAGTCCTCAAGCTTGCTGAACTTGCGGCGGGCTTATGCTGTTCATCGCTCGTCCTTCATGCCGCCCATAGCTGACATTCATCGTTTTTCCTCCCGCCAACCATTACCTTGTGTGTCGGCGCGACCATCTATCGAGAAAACTTTGCTGACGCTATAGGCTGTTTCTTACGCCAGGCTGCGGATTTTCCAAGCATTTTCAGCAAACGCCTCTAGCCATCCGGTATCTCTGTGCATACCGGAATTGGCAGCTTCACGGCAGGTTCACCCGCTTGAATGGCGGATTCGAACTGACCGTTCAGACAATTATTTTCAATAATGACCATGCCGATTCGGCATAGGGTAGGCGTTTACGGCATTAGACGTCGCTCCCTTGCATGGGAATAGTTGCGGCTTTTTTCGCCTGCCAGTAAGCCATTTCGGCCACGCTGCGGTGACCTTCCATGGAGGCAGATGCACACACTTTTTCGCTTTCGAGCGGTCCAGCTGGCGCATTTGCCTTAAGTTCACTTGAAGTAAGGGTAATGACATGAAGAAGGCAAAGCTAAGCCTCGCCTGGCAGATCCTCATCGGTTTGGTACTGGGGATCGCGATCGGCGCAGTGCTCAACCATTTCAATGCTGAAAAGGCCTGGTGGATCAGCAACGTGCTGCAGCCGGCGGGCGATATCTTTATCCGCCTGATTAAGATGATCGTCATCCCAATCGTGATTTCCTCGCTGATCGTGGGCATTGCCGGCGTTGGTGACGCGAAAAAGCTCGGTCGCATCGGTGTCAAAACCATCCTCTACTTTGAAGTCGTCACCACCATCGCCATTGTGGTCGGCCTGTTGCTGGCCAACGTGTTCCATCCGGGCGCGGGCATCGACATGAGTACCCTGGGTACCGTCGACATCTCCAAGTACCAGGCAACCGCCGCCGAGGTGCAGCATGAGCATGCGTTCATCGAGACCATTCTCAACCTGATCCCGTCGAACATCTTCGCTGCCGTTGCGCGCGGCGAGATGCTGCCGATCATTTTCTTCTCCGTGCTGTTCGGCCTGGGCTTGTCGAGCCTCAAGCCGGAGCTGCGCGAGCCGTTGGTGACCATGTTCCAGGGCGTGTCCGAGAGCATGTTCAAAGTCACTCACATGATCATGAAGTACGCCCCTATCGGTGTATTTGCCCTGATCGCGGTAACGGTCGCCAACTTCGGCTTCGCCTCGCTGCTGCCGTTGGCCAAGCTGGTGATCCTGGTGTACGTCGCGATTCTGTTCTTCGCGTTTGCGGTGCTGGGCATGATCGCGCGCCTGTTTGGTTTCTCGATCCTTAAGCTGATGCGCATCTTCAAGGACGAGCTGGTGCTGGCCTACTCCACCGCCAGCTCCGAAACCGTGCTGCCGCGCGTGATCGAGAAGATGGAAGCCTACGGCGCGCCGAAGGCGATCTGCAGCTTCGTGGTACCGACGGGTTACTCGTTCAACCTCGACGGTTCGACCCTGTACCAGAGCATCGCTGCAATCTTCATCGCGCAGCTGTACGGCATCGACCTGTCGATCGGCCAGCAACTGATGCTGGTCCTGACCCTGATGGTCACCTCCAAAGGTATTGCCGGTGTGCCGGGTGTGTCCTTCGTTGTGTTGCTGGCGACCCTGGGCAGTGTGGGCATCCCATTGGAAGGCCTGGCGTTTATCGCAGGCGTCGACCGTGTGATGGACATGGCGCGTACCGCGCTGAACGTGATCGGCAACGCTTTGGCCGTGCTGGTTATCTCGCGCTGGGAAGGTATGTACGACGATGCCAAGGGCGAGCGCTACTGGAATTCGCTGCCGCACTGGCGCAGCAAAGAAGCGCTGCCGGCCGGCGAGATCACGCGCGGCTGATCGCGCGATTGCGCTGACACAAACCCCGGATAATTCCGGGGTTTGTCGTTTCTGCCAGCCCCGCTATCATTCGCCCCAACTTTCGGGGGATTTAACTGATGCTCAATGGCCTGTGGCTTGGCTTCTTTGTCGTGGCAATGGTGTCAGCACTTGCGCAATGGCTGGTGGGCGGTAACGCCGGGATTTTCGCGGCGATGGTGGAAAGTATTTTCGCCATGGCCAAATTGTCGGTAGAGGTCATGGTGCTGCTGTTCGGCACCCTGACGCTGTGGCTGGGCTTTCTGCGTATCGCCGAAAAAGCCGGGATCGTCGATTGGCTGGCCAAGGCCCTGGGCCCGCTGTTTCGCCGCCTGATGCCGGAAGTGCCCGCCGGCCACCCAGCCATCGGCCTGATCACCCTCAACTTCGCCGCCAACGGCCTGGGCCTGGACAACGCCGCCACGCCTATCGGCCTGAAAGCCATGAAGGCGCTGCAGGAACTCAACCCTATCCCCAACACGGCAAGCAACGCACAGATCCTGTTTCTGGTGCTTAATGCGTCCTCGCTGACCCTGTTGCCGGTGACCATCTTCATGTACCGCGCCCAGCAAGGCGCTGCCGACCCGACGCTGGTGTTCCTGCCGATCCTGCTGGCCACCAGCGCGTCGACCCTGGTCGGCCTGCTGTCGGTAGCGGTGATGCAGCGCCTGCGCTTGTGGGACCCGGTCGTGCTGGCCTATCTGATTCCCGGCGCGTTGGTCCTGGGTGGCTTCATGGCGCTGCTGGCGACCTTGTCCGCAACCGCACTGGCCGGCTTGTCGTCGATCCTTGGCAACCTCACGCTGTTTGGCTTGATCATGCTGTTCCTGGTGATCGGCGCGTTACGCAAGGTCAAGGTGTATGAGGCCTTTGTCGAAGGCGCCAAGGAAGGCTTCGACGTTGCCAAGAACCTGTTGCCCTATCTGGTGGCGATGCTCTGTGCGGTGGGTGTGTTACGTGCGTCCGGCGCGCTGGACTTCGGCCTGGAAGGGATTCGCCACCTGGTGGCCTGGACCGGCATGGACACCCGCTTTGTCGACGCGCTGCCGACCGCGATGGTAAAGCCGTTCTCCGGCAGCGCGGCGCGGGCGATGCTGATCGAGACCATGCAGACCCAGGGTGTGGACAGCTTCCCGGCGTTGGTGGCGGCGACGGTCCAGGGCAGTACCGAGACCACTTTTTATGTGTTGGCGGTGTACTTCGGGTCGGTGGGTATCCAGCGCGCGCGGCATGCGGTGGGGTGTGCGTTGTTGGCGGAGTTTGCCGGGGTGGTGGCAGCTATTGCGGTGTGCTACTGGTTCTTTGGTTGACACTCGGGACCGCTATCGGGAGCAAGCCCCCTCCCACATTTGAAAGTATTCACAGATCAACATGTGGGAGGGGGCTTGCCCCCGATGAGGCCTTCAGCGTTTCACAGCACCGTTGCCCTGCTGCACAACCCAATCCACTACCTGCTTATTCAGTTGATCCCCGGCTTGCCCAAAAGCAGCCACCACCGCCGGGACCTTGGTATCCCCTACCTTCTGCCTCACCTCAAACCGCCGACTGGCAATGATCCGCTGATCACTGCCGCGTACCAGCCGCGCATCCAGGCGAATCACCACGTCCACGGCCTTGCCGTGATATTCACTCTGAAACGCCTGCAACTGGCCGCCGAGCTCATAGTCGGCTTGCAGGTTGGTTTCGTCGGTACTCAACAGCGTCACCCGGCCGTCACGCTGGAAGCCGTCCAGCAGGCGATTACGCAACAGCACCGGCGCCGGATCGCTCCAGCGCGCGTTCGCATAGCTGCTGATCAAATCGCCATTGGGCACCACCGCAATGCGCGGGCTGTCGAGAAATTCGCTGGTCTGCGGCTTGGTCACGCGCAGTGACCAGCTTACTGGCGCGCCTTGGCTGACGGGCTGGGCCGAAGCCAGGCGGTACACGTCGGACGGGTCCGGCTTGGGCAGGATCGAGCACGCGCTTATCAGCGCGAAGGCTGCCGGGGCGATCATTCGGTAAGCACGCTTCATGGCGTGAACTCCTTGTTCTTGTCACTGCCCAGCAGGTAACCGCTGGGGTTGGCTTCGAGGCGGCGCGAGATGGCGCGCAACGAACCGAGGGTTTCGCGCAGTTCGCGCACGGCCGGTGCCAGCTCATTGAGGCCCTGCAGGCCGCTGTTCACCGAGTCCTTGTTGTTGGCCAGCAACGTGTTGAGGGTGGCGGTGCTTTGCTCAAGAGACTTCATCGCCTGCTCCGCGCTGCCGAAGGCTTGCTTGCCTTGATCATTGAGCAAGCCGTTGGCGTTGCGCATCAATACGGTGGTCTGTTCCAGCGCACCGCCGGCCTGTTTGCTCACTTGCAGCAATTGCTGCATCACCACTTTGATGTCGCCGCGCTGGTCGGCGATGGCGCCAGTGGTTTGCTGCAGGTTGTCCAGGGTCGTGCTCAAGCGTTCGACGTTTTCCCGGGAGAACAGCTGGTTGGCGTTATGCAGCAGCAGGTTGATGCTGGTCATCAGGTCGTTACTGTTATTGAGCAGGCGTGCGATGGGCGATGGCGACGCGATGATTTCTGGCAGGTTGCCATCCTTGCCCTTGAGTTCCGGGCTTTGCGGGGTGCCGCCGCTGAGCTGGATGATCGAGGTGCCGGTGATGCCGGTCAGAGCCAGCTTGGCCTGGGTGTCTTCCTTGATCGGCGTTTGCCCGGCCAGGCGGATGCGCGCCAGCACGCGGCGCGGGTCCTTGGGGTCCAGGCGCAGGCTGGTGACATCGCCCACCTTGATCCCGCTGTACTGCACCGAACTGCCCTGGGACAGGCCGCTGACCGCTTCGTTGAACACCACCTCGTAATCGCGGAAGGCACTGTCGACGCTGGATTTGGCCAGCCACAGGCCGAACAGCATCGCGCCGACCACCACAATTACGCTGAACAATCCGATCATCACGTGATGGGCTCGGGTTTCCATGTCATACCTCGTTGAGCGATTGAGCGGCATCCAATGCCGCGCGGCCTCGGGGGCCGTGGAAATATTCGTGAATCCAGGCGTCGTCGGTTTCCGAGACGACATCGATGGCATCGGCCACCAGCACTTTCTTCTGCGCCAGCACCGCCACGCGGTCGGTGATGGTGTACAGCGTGTCGAGGTCGTGGGTCACCAGGAACACACTCAAGCCCAGCGCATCGCGCAGGGTCAGGATCAGTTGGTCGAATTGCGCCGCGCCAATCGGGTCGAGGCCGGCGGTGGGTTCGTCGAGAAACAGGATGTCCGGGTCCAGGGCCAGCGCGCGCGCCAGGGCGGCGCGCTTTATCATGCCGCCGGACAGCGACGCCGGGTATTTGTCGGCCGCCGACAGCGGCAGCCCGGCCAGGGCCAGCTTGACTGCCGCCAAATGCTCGGCATCGGCGCGGCTGAGCCCGGCGTGCTCGATCAACGGCAGGGCGACGTTCTCGGTGACGGTCAGCGAAGAAAACAACGCGCCCTTCTGGAACAGCACGCCGAAGCGCCGTTCCACCAATGAGCGTTCATTCTCGGGCAAGCTCGGCAGGTTCTTGCCGAACACCCGAACTTGCCCCTCGCTGGGCCGGCGCAGGCCGACGATGCTGCGCAGCAACACCGACTTGCCGCTGCCAGAGCCGCCGACCACCGCCAGGATTTCACCCTTGTACAAATCCAGGTCGAGGTTTTCGTGCACGCTCTGGCTGCCAAAGCGGTTGCACAGGCCGCGTACCTCAATCACCGCCTCAGTGGGCGCTCGATGCAGACGACTCACCAGCCCATCTCCATGAAAAACATGGCAGCGACCGCGTCCAGCACGATCACCACGAAAATCGATTGCACCACGCTGGAGGTGGTATGCGCGCCGACGGACTCGGCACTGCCGCTGACCTTGAACCCTTCCAGGCAACCAATTGCGGCGATCAGGAACGCGAAAATCGGCGCTTTCACCATGCCCACCAGGAAATGCTGCACGCCGATGTCCGATTGCAGCAGCGACAGAAACATCGCCGGCGAAATATCCAGGGCCACCGCACACACCACACCGCCGCCGACGATCCCTGAAAGCATCGCCAGAAAGGTCAGCATCGGCAGCGCCACCAGCAGCGCCAACACCCGTGGCAGCACCAGCAGCTCCATGGGGTCCAGGCCCAGGGTGCGGATCGCGTCGATTTCTTCGTTGGCCTTCATCGAGCCGATCTGTGCAGTAAAGGCACTGGCCGTGCGGCCGGCGATCAGGATGGCGGTGAGCAATACGCCGAATTCGCGTAGGAAAGAGAACGCTACCAGGTCCACGGTGAATACCGTCGCGCCAAAGCTCTTGAGCACGGTGGCGCCGAGGAAGGCCACGACGGCGCCGACCAAGAAGGTCAGCAGCGCGACGATCGGCGCGGCGTCGAGGCCGGTCTGTTCGATATGCGCCACCATCGGCGTCAAGCGCCAGCGCTTGGGCCGCAAGATGCCGCGCACGAAGGTTTCGAGGATCAGGCCGATGAAGCCCAGCAGTTTCATCCCGTCTTGCCAGACGGTGTCCACGGCGCGGCCGATGCGCGCCAGCACTTGGATGCCGGTGCTTTCTTCCGGCTCTTTGAGCGGTACGCAAAAATCATTCAGCGAGCGGTAGACCGTCTTGAGCAGCGCCCGGTCGGCGGCGGACAGGCTGCAATCAGTCTGCTCGGCGGAGTGTTCGATGCGGTCGGGGCCCAGCAGCTCCACCAGCAGCGAAGCACCGGCGGTATCCAGGGCGCCGAGGCCGTTAAGGTCGATGCGTGCGCCGGCGTCGTATCGGCCGTCGAGGGTGGCCGACAACTTCTTCAGGTTTGCGTAGTGAGCAAGCGTCCAGTCACCGGTAATCCGCAGCAGCGGCGGTGTGCTGGACGTATCGAGTTGGGCTGCGCCGGCTGTCGTGCGAGTGGTCATAAGCTCCGAGCTTGTTTGGCTATCCACAATTGCTACGTAATAGCATGATCGGGCCTACTCTGGGTTGTCCGTTTGTGCTGAGTCGGTGACGTTGAAGCGCAGCACGCCAATGACTTGGCCGTCTTCGGTCAGCACCCGCACCTGCCAGCGGCCTACCGAGTCCGGCGGGAAGTTCTGCTTGTGGGTCCAGGCGCGGTAGCCCTCCTTGCGGCCGCCATGGATATCCAGGGCAATGCGGTCGACTTCCTTGCCGTTGAATTTCCACACATGGTAGATCCGCTCATCCAGGCCGCGCGGGGCGTTGATGGCGGTGTAGGCGTACAGTCCGCCGCTGCGCAGTTGGGCGGCGCTGACGTGCTTGAGGTCGTCGCCCGGTGTGCGGTCTTGGAGCTGGGTGCTGATGGCCACTTCGGTCATCCACAGGGTGGCAGGTGGCACCCAGCTTCGCAGCAGCCAGCCGGCGCAGCCGATCGCGGCCGTGACCCCCAGCAGCATCGCCCAGCCCTTGATGCTGCGCAGTGGCAGGCTGACGGCCAGGCTCGGAATCGACAGGGCCATGGCGACGCCCAGGGCCAGCTTGTAACTCTCGGCGGTGGTCAGGTGCAGAATGATCGGCAATGCGGTCAGCAGTGCGGCGAATAACGTCAGCGTATGCAAGGCGAGGAACAGGGAGCGCTTGGGCGCCAGCCACTTGTAGTACAGCGGGTCGATGATCGACACCAGCGCCGCCGCACCGAGCAGGCCGGTGAACACCGACTGGCCACTGTTCCAGGCCGTAGTGACGAAAAAGAACGGCAGCACGAAAAACAGACTTTCCTGGTGGATCATCTGGGTGGCGTAGCGCAGCAGCGGTTCGGGTATTTCGCGGTTGAACAGCCTGGTGAACAGTTTCGTGAAGCTGTTTTCCAGCATCAGCCACAGCCAGCTCACCAGCATGATCACGGCAATCCAGCTGGCCATGCCTTGCTGGCGGTCCACCAGGATGAAGCTGCCCACACCCGATATGAAACCGCCGAGTGCGATCACCCCAGGGTAGCGTTTGATCAGTTCTATAACGCGCTGGATAAGGGGCGGTAAGTTCGGCATGGACGATTCACAATGTGTGTGGGAAAAATCCGAGACAGAATAACGTCTTAGTCCGTTGTTCGGTGCTTCATTACAGGGTCCGTTTGCGAGAAAACCGTAGCGCCGCCCCAGCCAGGATGATCAGTCCCAACACACCCGCGCCGATCCAGCTCAGGGCGTTATAGCTCAACAGCGGCTTTTCGACCCGCCAGTAGCCCGCCTGCTCCAACACCTGGCGCATGGCCTGATTGGTCTGCGCCAGGGTCACGGCCTTGATGCGTTTGGCCGGGTCGCCGAAGCGGCCATCGGCATATTCGCCGGCCGCGCTCCAATAATAGTCGGCCAACGCGCTGTTGCCCTGCACTGCCCAGGCCTGGCGGGCGATGGCGGCTTGCTGCAAGCGAGCGAACACCGCCGGGTCGAGGCCGTCCTTGAGCAACTGCGTCTTGA
This sequence comes from Pseudomonas sp. R2-7-07, assembly GCF_003852355.1. Lineage (NCBI taxonomy): Bacteria > Pseudomonadati > Pseudomonadota > Gammaproteobacteria > Pseudomonadales > Pseudomonadaceae > Pseudomonas > Pseudomonas sp. R2-7-07. Next base: position 101,471 of record NZ_CP027759.1, read on the forward strand.
GGTCTTGCAAGACCTGTTCGGCTTGCTCGAGGTTGTCCCGTTCGAGGTCGGCGTTCAGGCTGAGGAAACCGACGCCGCCGAGCACTTCGCGTTCGGTCCACGGGCCGTAGGACAAGCCGTGCCTGAGCCGCAGTTGGCGGTACAACGCCCAGTCGAGGTAGTCCTTGAGCAGGTCGTAGGTTTCATCATGCTGGTCGTCCAGCACCGGTTCCGGGAACAGCCAGTGCAGCTTGGCGTTGTCGCCGACCCAGCCGTGGATCAGGTCACGCTGGCTGGCAGCGGCATGCTGGATTTGCGGCAATGGCCGGTGTTCGCTCGGCTCTACCGGGTCGAGTTGGCCATAGGTGCGTTCCAGGTAGGCCGGCAGCAGTTTGTCCAGATCGCCGACGACGATCAGGGTCATATTGTTCGGCGCGTACCAATTTTTGCGCAGCGCCTCCAACTGATCGCGCGTGAGGTGGCTGACCTCGGCGCGTTCGGCGCACTTGAGGCCCAGCTCGACGGCTAACTGGTTGCTGGCGTTGTGGCCGAGGTCCTGGCGGTCGAGCAGGCGTTGCAAGTGTGAGTAATGGCCGCCGTCCTCGCGCTCGACTACCTGCTTGGCAGCGTTGATATGGGCGTCGGTCAGTTGAGTGCGGGTGATGATTGCCAGCAGCAGGTCCAGCACCTTGCGCTGGTTCTGCGCAGGCGCCTCGATGACGAACGTGGTGTCGGCGTTGCTGGTGTAGGCGTTCCATTCGCCGCCCAGTGCTTGCATGCGATCTTCGAGGTCGCCTTCGCCACCGCCATCGATGCCGCTGAACAACAGGTGTTCGAACAGATGCGGCAGTTCTTTCTGGTCGCAGCTGAAATCGTCCAGGCCCACGCCAACCACCAGGCGGATGGCCACATGCCCGCGCTCGGTGCCCGGTTTGAGCAACAGTTGCAGGCCGTTGGGCAAGGTGTAGCCCTCGACTTGCAGGCGGTCAAAGGCAAAGGTGTGTGCCGAGCCCAGCAGCAGGCAGGCGAGTAACAGGCGACGCATAACAAGCTTCCTGGCGAACGAGGTCCATTGTTAACTGACTTCGCTGGCTGGCGTACGTTCAGGGCGAATGGGTGATGTCGGCAATATCTTCAGCAGAGAGTGCGCCGGTGTCGGACGTTTCCAACACAACATAGGCGCTGCTGCAGAACAACGAGTTCAAACGCTTCATGTCGGCAATCAGCTCCAGGTGCAAGGAACTGGTTTCCAGGCTCTGCACGATTTTACGTTGCAGGCGGCTGACGTGGGCGTGGGCCAGGCGACGTTCCTGGGCGCGAAAGCGGCGCTTCTCACGCAGTAATTGGCGGGCACTTTCCGGATCGCCGCTGAGGAAGACCGACAGGCCCAGGCGCAGGTTGGCGATCAACTGGCTGTGCAGGCCGCTGAGCTCTTCCAGGCCGACCTCGGAAAATTGCCGACGTTGCGAAGTCTTCTGCTGCTGGACTTTGCGCAGCATGCGCTCAATCAAGTCGCCCGCCAGCTTCAGGTTGATGGACAGCTCAATGATTTCCGCCCATCGTCGATTGTCCTGTTCACTCAGGTCTTCACGGGGCATTTGCGCCAGGTAAAGTTTGATCGCGCTGTAAAGCGCCTCGACGTCATCGCTGAGGCTGCGCATTTCCTGGGTAATGGCGGTTTGTTTGCCGCGCAGCACTTCCTGCATCGAGGTGAGCATGTTGTCGATCAGGTCGCCGAGCCGCAGGGTTTCGCGGGCGGCGTTGGCCAGCGCCAGGCTCGGCGTATTCAGTGAGGCCAGGTCCAGGTGGCGCGGCTTGGCTTTGCCATCGGTTTCGGGACGCTCCGGCAGCAGCCATTCGCACAGCCGTGCCATCGGGCCAATGGTAGGCAACAGAATCAGGCAGCGGCTGACGTTGTAGAGCAGGTGGAACGTGATAACCATGGCCTGAGTGCTGTAGTCCAGGCCGTCCATCCAGCGTACGAGTGGGTCGAGTACCGGAATGATCAACAGCAGGCCGATCAACTTGTACAACAGGCTGCCCAGGGCGACTTGCCGCCCGGCGGTGTTCTGCATGCTGGTGCTGAGAAAGGCCAGGATGCCGCTGCCGATGTTGGCGCCGATCACCAGGCCGATGGCGACGTGCAAACCGATCACGCCGGCCCCGGCCAGGGTTGCCGTCAGCAGCACGGCGGCGAGGCTGGAGTAGGAAATCATCGCGAACAGCGCGCCCACCAGGGCATCGAGCAGGATGTCGCCGGTCAGCGACGCGAAGATGACTTTGACACCTTGGGCATGGGTAATCGGCCCGGCGGCTTCGACGATCAATTGCAAGGCGAGAATGATCAGCCCGAGGCCGATCCCGACCCGGCCGAGTTGCCCGGCCCGCGTCTGTTTACGTGACAGGAAAAAAATCACCCCGAGGAAGATCAACAGCGGCGATAACCAGGACAGGTCCAGGGTGAGTACCCGCGCCATCAACGCGGTGCCTACGTCGGCGCCGAGCATGGTGGCCAAGGCGGGCGTCAGGCTCATCAAGCCTTGGCCGACAAAGGACGTCACCAGCATCGCCGTGGCATTGCTGCTCTGCACCATGGCCGTTACCAGGATGCCGGCGACAAACGCCAGCCAGCGCTTGGACATATTCTGCCCGATGACTTGGCGCAAGTTCGAGCCGTAGACCCGCAGGATGCCGGTACGGACGATGTGCGTGCCCCAGATAAGCAGGGTCACGGCGGAAAGCAGATTGAGCAAGGTCAGCATGCTCGGCCCCCCGTGTGGGTGCGCTCCAACAGGAGCGAAGGAAAGTTGCCGCGTGCCGTTCTACGTCTTGTACTTAAGCTGTAGTTGGCGAATGGGCTCTGCGCCAGCATCGCATAGCTAAACTCGGGATTGAAACAAAACTGTCATATGTAGGAGCGAGCTTGCTCGCGAAGAACCCAAGGACAACGCGTTAAATCAGGCAGTACGCGTAATCGTTGACGTTCTTCGCGAGCAAGCTCGCTCCTACAGGTTTATTGACCCGGAACGTCCTTGCGCAGTTTCACCGGGTCCTGCTGTTTCTTCTTTTTCGCGATGGCGGTGCGCATCTTGATGTTCACCGCTTCCACTGCCAGCGAGAACGCCATGGCGAAGTAGACGTAGCCTTTTGGCACGTGCACGTCGAAGGATTCAGCGATCAGCACGGTACCCACTACCAGCAGGAACGACAGCGCCAGCATCTTCAGCGACGGGTGCTTGTCGATGAATTCGCTGATGGTGCCAGCGGCCAGCATCATCACCAGTACGGCAACCACGATGGCGGCAACCATCACCGGCACATGGGAAACCATGCCGACGGCGGTGATGACCGAATCCAGGGAGAACACAATGTCGATGATCGCAATCTGGATGATGGTGTAGATGAACTTGCCGCCGGCGCCTTTAGGCTCGTCGTTGGTTTCATCTTCACCTTCCAGGGCGTGGTACATCTCCTGGGAGCTTTTCCACAACAGGAACAGGCCACCGAAGAACAGGATCAGGTCGCGACCGGAAATGCCCTCGCCGAACACTACGAACAGGTCGGCGGTCAGTTGCATGACCCAGGTGATCGACAGCAGCAACAGGATACGCGTGACCATCGCCAGCGCGAGGCCGAAGATCCGGGTGCGTGCCTGCATGTGCTTGGGCATGCGGCTGACCAGGATCGAAATCATGATGATGTTATCGATGCCCAGGACGATCTCGAGGGCCGTCAGGGTGAAGAAGGCAATCCAGATTTCCGGATTGGTCAGCCATTCCATGTGTATTCCTTTGAGCAAATGTTAGACCGCGCAAGCTGTAGCGCCGCGCGGTAGGTGAGTCGGTACGATTATAGAGTGCTGAACAGCGGAAAAATCCCCATCAGCAACGCGGCGACCATTATGCACAGGCATACCAGTACTGCCCACTTGAGGGTGAAGCGCTGGTGATCGCCAAACTCGATACCCGCCAGGGCGACCAGCAGGTAGGTCGAGGGTACCAGTGGGCTCAGCAGATGCACCGGTTGCCCGACGATCGACGCGCGGGCCATTTCCACGGCAGTGATGCCGTAGTGGCTGGCGGCTTCGGCCAGTACCGGCAGCACGCCATAGTAGAACGCATCGTTGGACATGAAGAAGGTAAACGGCATGCTCACCAGCGCCGTGATCACCGCCAGGTACGGGCCCATGGCTTCAGGGATGACCGCCAGCAGGCTCTTGGACATGGCATCGACCATGCCAGTGCCCGACAGGATGCCGGTGAAGATACCGGCGGCGAAGATCAACCCGACCACCGCCAATACGCTGCCGGCGTGGGCCGCGACGCGGTCTTTCTGTTGTTGCAGGCACGGGTAGTTGACGATCATCGCGATACTGAACGCCACCATGAACAGCACCGGCAGCGGCAACAGGCCGGCGATGAGCGTGCACATCAGGGCAAGGGTGAGCGCGCCGTTGAACCAGATCAGCTTCGGACGGCGGGCGTCGGGGAATTGCGACACGCTGATGTCGCTGTGGTCGATCTCGTCGCCCTGCAGGTGCAGTTCACCCAGGCGGGCGCGCTCGCGCTTGCCGTACATATAGGCAATCACCAGGATCGCCACCACGCCGGCGGCCATGGCCGGGATCATCGGCACGAAGATGTCCGATGGGTCCACATGCAGCGCACTGGCGGCGCGGGCCGTCGGGCCACCCCAGGGGGTCATGTTCATCACGCCACCGGCAAGAATGATCAGGCCGGCCATGATCCGCGGGCTCATGCCGATGCGCTGGTACAGCGGCAACATGGCGGCGACGCAAATCATGTAAGTGGTGGCGCCGTCACCGTCGAGGGACACCACCAGGGCCAGCACGGCGGTGCCGACCGAGACTTTCAGTGGGTCGCCCTTGACCATCTTGAGGATCTTGCGCACGGCCGGGTCGAACAGGCCGGAGTCGATCATCAGGGCAAAGTAGAGGATGGCGAACATCAGCATCACGCCGGTCGGCGCGAGCTTGGTGATGCCTTCGAGCATCATCGGGCCGATCTTCGGCGCGAAACCGCCGAACAGCGCGAACAGGATAGGCACGATGATCAAGGCGATCAGCGCAGACAGGCGCTTGGTCATGATCAGGAACATGAACGTGATGACCATGGCAAAGCCAAGGAAAGTCAGCATAGGAATACTCCAGGCGTAGCGCGGCTAGGGAATGGCGAACCGGGTGGGGTCAGCGCAGAACGAAAGGCACGTGGCGTACGGGGGGAGTTGGGACAAACAGGCGGGTACGGGCGGACATCGGGAATCACCATTGTTGTTGTTAACAGTCGGTCTGTTGCCGACAGTGGGGGTGATCCTAGACGGGTAAGCTTTCAGCCAGCTTTCGCTGAGAAAACAGGTGATACACGGTCTTAAGGCATATGCAGATAAAAAGTGTGGGAGGGGGCTTGCCCCCGATTGCGGTGGCTCAGGCAGCTTATGGCTAGCTGACTCACCGCTATCGGGGGCAAGCCCCCTTGTGTCTTGAGTCAGGATTAGACTGAGGGTGAGAGCGGTGAGTAGCAAGCTGAATGCCCCGAGTGCTTAAAGCACGTGTGGGAGCCCACGCTGCTACTCACCTCTCCGCTCTGGACATGAGCCCGAACAGTTGAACGAGCCCACCTCGAACAGTTACAAGCGTGGGCCAAGCCAGAGCGCTCTCACTCTAAGTGTAAGAGGATTTGGCCATGTTTTCCTGTTCCGCAGGCATTGATGTTTCCAAAGACAGTCTTGAGGTTCGGATTCATTCACTTGAAGCTGGGGTAAGCTGTTCCAACACTGAAAGAGAGTTACCGGCGTTGATCGGTTGGCTAATGCTTTACCAGGTTAATCGCGTGTTGGTGGAAGCCACGGGCGGCTACGAGCGCAAAGTCGTCAAAGCGGCCCAGGCTGCCGGCCTTGAGGTTATGTGCGTTAACCCCCGTCGCGCCAAAGAGTTTTCCAGAGCGATGGGTCAAAAAGCCAAAACCGACCCGATAGACGCAAAGTCTCTGGCGCACTATGCAGCCATTCTAGACTCGCCAAGTGCCCGAATCACAAGCCCGGAACACGACAAGCTGCGCGCGTTGGTCCAGCAGCGGGAACATTTTGTTCAGCAAAGAGATGACGACAGACGACGCCTGAAAACTGCTTCCTGCGATGCGGTAAAGCCTGCATTGCAGAGCCATATCGACTATTTGAACACGGCAGTGGAGGCGATAGATCAACTAATTCGTCAAAGTGCGAACGAGCTAGATAGCGAAAAGGTGGCTCGACTGTGTTCAGTCAAAGGCATCGGGTTGGTTACTGCCACCAGTCTTATGGCTTACCTGCCCGAGCTGGGAGAAATTGGCGGACGCCCTATCGCAGCATTAGCGGGACTCGCTCCGTACAACAACGACAGCGGAAGGCATAAAGGTGCACGTCATATCAGTGGCGGAAGGTTTTCAGCTCGTCGCTCACTTTACATGGCCTGTTGGGTGGTCATCCGGGACCAGCCAGAATTCGGGACTCGATATAAGGCGCTACGTGATAAAGGGAAATGCGCCAAAGTCGCGTTGATCGCCTGTATGCGCGTTTTGTTGGTACGCCTGAACGCGATGCTGCGCGACCGTACTGAATGGATAGAGCGCACCGCTTAGCGCGGTAGCAGCTACTTCGTTCAACATCGCACGGCCTAAGGCTGTGGGAGCTTTGCTGCCTATGAGAAATGACTTCTGAATTGAATCCATTAAGACAGTTGCTCCCACATGTGGATCACTTGATTAGCTGAGTTTTTACGGCAGTTCGAGACCACCGGCCGCCTTGTGCAAAGCCCGCAGATGTTCGCCCATCTGCTTGAGATTGGCTTCGCAAGCGGCAATCTCGGCAGCACGGGCAGGCTCGAGCAGCGCCCTTACCTCTTTATCCAGTTCGCCGGTCAGCGATTGCAGTTGCTTCTGGCGCTCGGCACTTTCCGATTCCAGCCGCTTGGCTTCTGAAGGTTGCGGCAGGCCGTAGCCGCCACTGTCGAGCAGTTCGGCCGGACGGCTGAGGAAGCCGCTGTTGGCGAGAATTTGCTGCAGCGTGTTATTGGCTTTCTCCATGCCGCCGTTTTTCAGCTCCCGGGCATTGAGGTAGCGTTGTTTGACTTCGTCCTGGGCGAGCATCAGTTGTTTGCGATAGCTGGCTTGTTCCAGCAACAGCAACGCGGCGCTGGTGCGCAAATCGGCCTGGCTGAACCATTGGCGGCGCTCTTGCGCATTCAGCGACAGCCAGTCTTCGACTTGGGTTTGCTTGATCGGCAGGCGCTTGCGCAGTACGTCGAACATCGCCTGGTAGCGCTCGCGGAACGAGTCGAAGTGGTAACCCAGGCGCAACGCCTCGCGCTTGTCGTTCAGCACGCTGGTATCGGCCAACCCACGGGCGCTGAGCACTTCCAGCAAGCCGTTGGGGGTGATGTTGTCCAGGCCGGTCAATTGGGGGTTGGCGCTGCCGCTGCGCAACAGCTTCAGGCTTTCTACCGCGCAGTTGTTGGAAATAAAGAAGTAGTTGCCGTCGTAGCTCCAGTGCATCTCGGCGGCATGTTCGACCGTGTCGTTGATTTCCTGGCGGTTGAGCTTCAGCGGCACCGATGCCAAGCCGCGCAGCTCGGTCTTGGTGTATTCGTCGATGACCTGGGCCAGCGGCAGCACAAACAGGCGCGACGGGTATTTGCCCACCAGGCCGTCCCAGCTCGACAGCTGGACGTCACCGACGAAGGCGCGGTAGGACAACACCAGATGCTGATCCAGGTCCAGCCGGCAATCCGGCCCGCGCGGACGGCCCGGCGCGCAGATCACCAGACGCAGCATGCTATGGCCCCAGCGGCTTACCAGATTCTGGTTGGCTTCGGCGAGCAGGTAGTCGATTTCGTACACGCGCTCCGGGTCGATCTGGCCCAGCGGGGTTTTGGCGAAGTCATTGCCGGCGTTCAAAAACGCGTAGGTATTGCCGCAGGCGTCCTGCCCGGGCGGCGCCCAGCCAAAATGTTCCTGGTAATAGCGCGCCAGCGCGGGGCGGCGGCAGGCGTAGCTTGGGTCGAGGAGGAAGTACTCCATGTTGACCGCGACGAATTCCAGCGGGCTGGTGGTTTCGTAGATATCCGGGCTGCGCACCACTTGATTATTGTGCTGTTCGCGTTCGCCGCGACGGCCGACGTATTGCGGCCAGCCGGCGAGGTCCAGCAAGCGTGGGTCGTCACTGAGCGTGAAGCGCCGGTCATTCTGGCCACGGCATTGATCGGGCAGGCCAATCAAACCGGTGATGCTGTTCTGACGGCTGCATCGCTGGATCAGGGCTCGCTCGTCTTTGGACCAGAGGCGCGCACGGTCGTAGATATGGGTCAGTTCATGCAGCACGGTGGCGAGCATTTCCTTGCGCACGGTGCCGTGGGGGCGGTTGGTTTTCTGCGTGGCGGCGCTGCCGTCGGTCAGGCTGGCAAGCAGGTTCTGGTTAAGATCCAGTTCGGACACCAGGGAGGCCTGGCCATAAGCGTTTTCAGGCATCTTGTCGGTCCAGCCGACGTCGATACGGCGGTCCAACTGCTCGATGAAACGCGGCGGCAAGGCGCCCATCGCTTCATCGAGCAACGCCTGGCTGGCCTGCTGTTCCGCCGGGCTCAAGCCATCGGTCTTGAGCCGCAGTTGCAGGCTGGCCTGGGCTGTACCGGCACACAGCAGCACGGCCCCGGCCAGGAGCCAGGCGTTGATTCGCCTCACAGAGCGAGGATAGCTTCGGCGAGCGTCTGGTCGCTGGCATCACGGGCTTCCGGCACGCGGGTGCGCAAGGTGTCGAACGCCGCCTCGAGTTGCGCGCCACGGATCTCGCCGTTGGTGGCGACGAAGCTGGCGGCATCATCGTGGGCTTCGCGCACGATCTTGGAGTCGCGGATGGAGGTGGTGGTGTCCGAGGTGAAATCAATGGTGCGCGCCGAAGCACGCACGATGATGTTACTGGTGGCCTTCAGGGTTTGCGCCTGGGCGACATCGGCCAAAAACAGCAGGCCGAGGGCGGCGATGATCAACGGGCTACGCATGGGGTGACTCCAATACAAAGATGGACATACAAAGATGATTATTGGACGAGAATTGCCTGCGCCAGTTCAAGGTCGCTCGCATGAAGTTTTGGCTGGGTACGGCGTAGGTAATCCAGCGCGGACTCCAAGCGTGCGCCCCGCCATTGGCCGTCAGTGGCAATGAAAGCAGCAGCATCATCCTTGGCAACCCGTACCAATTTGTTGTCGAACGGCGCAGAGGTCACCTTGCTGGTGGCGTATGCGCTGACAACGGTGCTCTGGATGGACACGTCAAAGGCCGAAGCCGGCGGTGCCCAGCAGGCGCAGAACATCACAGGAACAATCAACAGACGGTATGAAAAAGCCATGGGACTCGACAACTGAAAACGAGCGCCAAGGCTAGCGCAATGACCGGATGAGGGCCAGTGCGACTGGCCCTTCCCCTGGTTTTAGATCGCCAGGATGGCCTGGGCCAATTGAGCGTCGGTTGCGGTGCTCAACTGCGGCGCCTGCTGGCGGATCTGGGCCAGGGCGCTTTCCAGTTTCACACCACGGATGGCGCCTTCGCTGGCGACAAAACTGGCCGCGTCGTCACGGGCGGCTCGCACCACTTTGTTGTCGCGCAGGGAGGACGTGGCATCAGAGGTGGCGTCGGAGGTGGCTTTCAGTGCGCCAACGATCGAATCGGTGGTCACGATAAAGCTGCTCGCGTTGGCATTGGCAGCAACGACCAACAGGGCGGCAGTGCACAGCAGGCGAAGACGGGACATGGGGTAACTCCTGTAGATGAGCAAATAAAGTGGCACAGAGTGGCCACAATGAAACGGACGTTGGCATTTGGGCATCTGACGCCCGTTCTACAAGGTTCGCCACGTAGTGATTGGATATTAGGCCACCGCTTGTCCATTCGGAAGTCGTCGTTTAACTGTTATGGTTATATTTTAAAATATAAAAACTGTATTGGTTCGGCAGATTATCGCTGTCTCAATTGCATCGCATCAGAAACAGCAAAGCCCGCCTCCAGTTTCCCGGGGCGGGCTTTGCTTTGACAAATCAGAGTGCTGGCAGTGGACCCGTCAGGTCAGGGCCAGCGAGCGCCAATCAGCGCCAGAACGGCTTGCTCAGCTCTTCGTAGCGTTGAGCTTCGCTGATACCGGCATCGGCCAGCAGACGCGAATCCAGGCGAGCCAGTTGGTGGCGGCTGGAGATGCGGCGCTGCCACAACATCAGGTTGGCGAGAACGCGCAGAGGCAGGGAAGCCTGGGTGTTAACAGCTTTTTCTTCGAAGAACAGTTCGGAACTGAGTGTACGTTCCATGATGACATCCTTCCGCTTGTGGCGGGATTAGGTAGTGGTTTAACTGATGCCAATCATCCTCCTCCCGCGCAAGACTCTCTAGATACAGTTCACCTGTATTGTGAGGGGCCAGTTAACTGTTTATAGAGGCTGTACGGTACGAAATGAGGGCAACTGTACCTGTTCGCACTGAAACAGTGCGAAATTGGCATTTTAGAGGAAGGTCGTAGGTTATTTCGGTAGGAAATGACCGGTACAGCAGTACAGTTTTTGACGTAACTGCCGCTTAAGCGACCGGGTCGATGAAACTGTCTAGGCATCAACCCGGTTGTGTACCCCTCAAGCCTTGAGCATGTGTCCGGTTTCTTCCAGGTTAATGTGCCAGCTCAGTGCATCACGCAGGATGTGCGGGGTATGCCCGCCAAGCGCGCAGGCGGCCTCGAAGTAACTGTTCAGCGCATCCCGGTACGCCGGGTGCACACAGTTGTCGATGATCACTCGGGCCCGCTCCCGTGGCGCCAGGCCACGCAAGTCGGCCAGGCCCACTTCGGTCACCAGGATGTCTACGTCATGTTCGGTGTGGTCCACATGGCTCACCATCGGTACCACGCTGGAAATCGCGCCGCCTTTGGCAATCGACTTGGTCACGAAGATCGCCAGGTGCGCATTGCGCGCAAAGTCCCCGGAGCCGCCAATACCGTTCATCATTCGCGTGCCGCAAACGTGGGTGGAATTGACGTTGCCGTAGATATCGAACTCCAACGCGGTGTTGATACCAATAATGCCCAGGCGACGCACCACTTCAGGATGGTTGGAAATCTCCTGCGGGCGCAGCACCAATTTGTCCTTGTAGTGCTCAAGATTGCCAAACACGTCGGCATTGCGCCGCTCCGACAGGGTAATCGAGCTGCCGGAGGCGAAGCTCAGCTTGCCGGCGTCGATCAAGTCGAACGTCGAGTCCTGCAGCACTTCCGAATACATGGTCAAGTCTTCGAACGGCGAGTCAATCAGGCCACACATCACCGCGTTAGCGATATTGCCGATACCGGCCTGCAGCGGGCCGAGCTTGTTGGTCATGCGGCCGGCGTCTACTTCCTGTTTCAGAAAGTTGATCAGGTGATTGGCGATGCCTTGGGTATCGGCGTCGGGTGGCGTCACGGTGGACGCAGAGTCCGCCTGATTGGTGATCACAATAGCGACGATTTTTTCGGGCGGGATAGGAATCGCCGGGCTGCCAATGCGGTCGTCGACTTTAACCAGCGGAATCGGCGTGCGGGTTGGCCGATAGGAGGGGATGTAAATATCGTGCAGCCCTTCCAGGTTCGGATTGTGCGCCAGGTTGATCTCGACGATCACTTGCTTGGCAAAAATCGCGAAGCTGGCCGAGTTGCCTACCGAGGTGGTGGGCACGATATGCCCAAGCTCGGTGATTGCAACGGCTTCGATTACCGCGATGTCCGGCAACTTGAGCTGGTTATTGCGCAGTTGCTCGACAGTTTCCGACAGGTGCTGGTCGATAAACATCACCTCGCCCGCGTTGATCGCCTTGCGCAGCGTGCTGTCCACTTGAAAGGGCATGCGGCGCGACAGCACGCCGGCTTCGGTCAATTGCTTGTCCAGGTCATTGCCCAGGCTGGCACCGGTCATCAGGGTGATTTTCAGCGGGGAAGTCTTGGCGCGCTCGGCCAGGGCGTGAGGAACGGCCTTGGCTTCACCGGCGCGGGTGAAGCCGCTCATGCCGACGGTCATGCCGTCCTCGATCAGTGCTGCGGCGTCTGCCGCGCTCATGACCTTGTTCAACAACGAAGGCAAGCGGATACGATCACGGTACATGAATGGTCATCTCAGGCTACGGAAGCAAGGTGGGCAGTGTAGTGATTTCAAAAAGTTTCGGCCCGCTACCATGGTCGAATGCCGAGTAGCGATTTAGAGCCTTTGGTCGGGTTTCATATGAGTGTGCAAGCGGGACGTGCAACGTCCCCGGCTGCATTCCCACGCAGAGCATGGGAACGAAAAAACCCCAGCCTACGTGAGGCCAGGGTTTCGGGTGTTGCGCTGGCGCAGTGTTATTCGACGGCCTTGACCATGTCTTCGATGACCTTCTTGGCATCGCCAAAGACCATCATGGTCTTGTCCAGGTAGAACAACTCGTTATCCAGGCCCGCGTAGCCGCTGGCCATCGAGCGCTTGTTGACGATGATGGTCTTGGCCTTGAACGCTTCAAGGATCGGCATGCCGGCGATCGGTGAGTTCGGATCGTTCTTGGCGGCCGGGTTGACCACGTCGTTGGCGCCCAGCACCAGTACCACGTCGGCCTGGCCGAACTCGGAGTTGATGTCCTCCATCTCGAACACCTGGTCGTACGGTACTTCTGCTTCGGCGAGCAGTACGTTCATGTGCCCAGGCATACGGCCCGCCACCGGGTGGATCGCATACTTCACTGTCACGCCGCGGTGCGTCAGCTTCTCGGTCAGTTCCTTGAGCGCGTGTTGCGCCCGGGCCACTGCCAGGCCGTAGCCCGGCACGATGATCACGGTGTCGGCGTTGGTCAGCAGGAACGTGGCATCGTCGGCCGAGCCGGACTTCACCGGCCGTGCTTCTTTAGAGCCTGCCGCAGCGGTGGCGTCTGGCGTGTTGCCGAAACCGCCGAGCAGTACATTAAAGAAGGAACGGTTCATCGCCTTGCACATGATGTACGAGAGGATTGCGCCGCTGGAACCCACCAGGGAGCCGGCGATGATCAGCATCGAATTGTTCAGCGAGAAGCCGATGCCCGCCGCTGCCCAGCCGGAGTAGCTGTTGAGCATCGACACGACGACCGGCATGTCGGCGCCGCCGATCGGGATGATGATCAGCACGCCCAGGACAAAGGCCAGGGCCAGCATCACTGCGAAGGCAGTCAGGTTGCCGGTGAACATGAACGCCAGGCCCAGGCCCAGCGTGAGCAGGCCCAGCACCAGGTTGAGCTTGTGCTGGCCACCGAACTGTACCGGTGCGCCCTGGAACAGGCGGAACTTGTACTTGCCCGACAGCTTGCCGAAGGCGATCACCGAACCGGAGAAGGTGATTGCGCCGATGGCGGCGCCGAGGAACAGCTCCAAGCGGTTGCCCGCAGGAATCGCGTCGCCCAGGTGTTTGACGATGCCCAGCGATTGCGGTTCGACCACAGCTGCAATGGCGATAAACACTGCGGCCAGGCCGATCATGCTGTGCATGAAGGCTACCAGCTCCGGCATCTTGGTCATTTCTACGCGCTTGGCCATGATCGAGCCGGCGGTGCCGCCGATCAGCAGGCCGACGATCACGTAGCCGATACCGGCAGTCGCCAGCTCAGCGCCGAGCTTATAGATGAGGCCGACGGTGGTGAGTACCGCCAGCGCCATGCCGAGCATGCCGAACAGGTTGCCGCGCCGCGAAGTGGTCGGGTGCGAGAGGCCTTTGAGGGCTTGGATGAAACAGATCGACGCAATCAGGTAGAGCGTCGTGACGAGGTTCATGCTCATTACTTTGGCGCCTCTTCTTTTACTTTCGGGGCTTTTTTCTTGAACATCTCAAGCATGCGCCGCGTGACCAGAAAGCCACCAAATACGTTGACCGCTGCCAGCGCCACGGCCAGGGTGCCCATCGTCTTGCCCAGCGGCGTCACCGTGAGAGCGGCGGCGAGCATGGCGCCGACGATCACGATAGCCGAAATGGCGTTGGTCACGGCCATCAACGGCGTGTGCAGCGCGGGTGTCACGTTCCAGACCACGTGGTAACCGACATAAATCGCCAGCACAAAGATGATCAGGTTGTAGATACCGGGGGAGATAAGCTCTTCCATCGTCTGAATCCCTGCTTAGGCGTTTTTGCGGATGACTTGGCCGTCGCGGCACATCAGGCACGCGGCGACGATGTCGTCTTCGAGGTTGATTTCAAACTGCCCTTCCTTGGTGAACACCAGCTTCAGGAAGTCCAGCAGGTTGCGTGCATACAAGGCCGACGCATCGGCGGCCACGGCGCCGGCCAGGTTTGTCGGGCCGCAAATGATCACGCCGTTTTCCACCACCACTTGATCTGCGACCGTCAGCGGGCAGTTGCCGCCCTGGGCTGCCGCGAGGTCAATGACGACCGAGCCCGGCTTCATCTGTGCGACGGTCTCGGCGCTGAGTAAGGTCGGTGCTTTGCGACCGGGGATCAATGCCGTGGTGATGACGATATCGGCTTGCTTGGCGCGCTCGTGCACAGCCAGGGCCTGGCGCTGCATCCAACTGGTGGGCATCGGGCGTGCGTAACCACCGACGCCGACCGCGCATTCACGTTCCTCATCGGTTTCGTAAGGCACATCGACGAACTTGGCGCCGAGGGATTCGATCTGTTCCTTTACGGCCGGGCGTACGTCAGAGGCTTCGATTACTGCACCCAGGCGTTTCGCCGTGGCAATGGCCTGCAAACCGGCGACGCCAGCGCCAAGGATCAGCACGCGGGCCGCTTTCACGGTGCCTGCGGCGGTCATCAACATCGGCATGAAGCGCGGGTAGTGGTGGGCAGCCAGCAATACCGCCTTGTAACCGGCGATGTTGGCTTGTGAAGACAGCACATCCAGGCTCTGGGCCCGCGAGGTGCGTGGCGCCGCTTCGAGAGCGAAGGCCGTGATGCCGCATTCTGCGAGCTTGGCGATGGTTTCGTTGCTGAACGGATTGAGCATGCCCACCAATACGGTGCCGCTTTTGATCAGCGCCAGTTCGCTGTCGCTGGGGGCAACCACCTTGAGGATCAGTTCGGCGCCAAACGCATCGTTGGCGCTGCCAATGGTTGCGCCTGCCGTTTCATAGGCACTGTCGACGATGCTGGCTTTAATGCCTGCGCCGCTTTGTACAGTGACCTTATGGCCCTGGCCGATCAGCTTCTTGATGGTTTCCGGGGTGGCAGCCACCCGCGTTTCACCGGTCTGGGTTTCGAGAGGAACACCAATGTGCACGTCAAATCTCCTGCATGATCTTTTTGCTTTTGATCTTTTTGTAAAAAGGCCAGTGCGCCGTGAGTGGCGCAGCTGGGGCGGCCGATCAGCACGATCCCGCTGAAATGACAGCGGGGCGCGGCATTTTGCAGGCGAACTTTACGGCCTTCAAGGGATTATGACGGGTGACGAAAAATTAACTACAAGTCACCCTGTGACTGATTGTCGCAATGCACTGGAATAACCTTATTGAATACAGGCTGTTAAGCAATTTTGTAGTGAAATATACGGTTTCCACATGGTCATGGTGAATAGTCGGTTATTGACCCGTGATGGTCGCTATAGGCCTTGAAAATCATGGCTTTGAGCCTCATCTGTGTTCGGCAGGTACAGTCTGTTTAAATGCGACATCTACGTATATCTGTAGGGCTTTTATTCATCTGACTACAAGGTCAATAAATTGCTGTATGCCTTTAAATATTGGGGTTGTAGCGCTGAGATTGGCCGATAAGCCAGTCTCGGAACGCATGCAATGAAGCAGATTCGACCTTTCGGTCTGGAATCATCAAGTAATAGGCCTTATCGCTGCTCAGGGTCTGGTTAGCGGCGATCACCAACTGTTTCTCCTGTAACTCCCGCTGGATCAAGAAGGGCGGGATCAGCGCGATGCCCATGTCATGCATAGCCGCCTGGGACAACATTGAGAATAGCTCGTAACGCGGGCCTGTCATGTCGCGGGGAACGCTCAGTTGCTGGGCGTTGAACCACTGGCGCCAGGCATAAGGGCGGGTTGTCTGCTGCAGCAGGGGCAGTTCGGCGATTTCCCGAGGAGTGAAGTGCGCAAGGTCGCCGAGTAAGCGTGGGCTGCAGACGGGCACAGGGTTTTCACCCATGAGCCGATGGGATTCCGTGCCGGACCAGTCGGCATCGCCGAAGTAGATCGCAGCGTCGAACTCGGTGTCGGCAAACAGGAAGGGGCGCGTGCGGTTGGTCAGGTTGACCGTCACTTCCGGATGCTGCTGTTGGAAGTCCTTCAGGCGCGGGATCAGCCACTGGGTGCCAAACGTCGGTACCACCGCCAGTTCGATCACATTCGCACCCTGCTGGCCCATGACGGAAAGGGTGTCGCGCTCCACTGCGTCCAGTTGCGTTGCCACTCTGCGGCTATAGGACAGCCCTGCCTCGGTCAGCTTCACTCCGCGCCGCGAGCGCCGAAACAGTTCGACACTCAAAAACTCTTCAAGGCTGGCGATCTGCCGGCAGATCGCGCCTTGGGTGATGGAAAGCTCCTGCGCCGCCTTGGTGAAGCTCTCGTGGCGGGCTGCTGCTTCAAAGCTGATGAGCGCGGTAGTGCTGGGGATTTTCCTGCGCATGTACATTGTCCTCACATGTAAGGCGCATTTTTGGCCTTATCGAGCATCACGAAGTGAGAAATTAGCACAAGCTCATGCAGAAACCTCGTTTGCCCTCTGCACCGTCCCGACCTAGTCTGCATGCACGACGTTTGATTCTTTTCGTGAGGACTTATTCATGGCTGGCAAGGCAAGCTTCAACTGGATCGATCCACTGCTGCTGGATCAACAGCTCACCGAAGAAGAGCGCATGGTGCGTGACAGTGCCGAGCAATTTGCTCAGGACAAGTTGGCGCCTCGAGTGCTTGAAGCTTTCCGTCATGAAAAGACCGACCCCGCGATTTTCCGCGAGATGGGCGAAACCGGCTTGTTGGGAGCGATGATCCCCGAGCAATACGGTGGCAGTGGCTTGAACTATGTCAGCTACGGGTTGATTGCCCGTGAAGTCGAGCGGGTCGATTCCGGTTATCGCTCGATGATGAGCGTGCAGTCCTCACTGGTGATGGTGCCGATCAATGAATTCGGTACCGAGGCGCAAAAGCAAAAGTACCTGCCGAAATTGGCCTCGGGCGAATGGATCGGCTGCTTCGGTCTCACCGAGCCCAATCATGGTTCTGATCCAGGCGCGATGATCACCCGTGCGCGCAAAGTGGAGGGCGGCTACAGCCTGAGCGGCGCGAAGATGTGGATTACCAACAGCCCGATCGCCGACGTGTTTGTGGTGTGGGGCAAGGACGATGCCGGCGACATACGCGGTTTTGTCCTGGAGAAGGGCTGGAAAGGCCTGAGCGCGCCGGCGATTCACGGCAAGGTCGGCCTGCGAGCGTCTATTACCGGCGAAATCGTGATGGATAACGTATTTGTCCCGGAAGAGAACATCTTTCCGGATGTGCGTGGCTTGAAGGGACCTTTTACTTGCCTGAATTCGGCACGATACGGCATCTCCTGGGGCGCGTTGGGCGCTGCGGAGTTCTGCTGGCATACCGCGCGTCAGTACACCCTTGATCGCCACCAGTTTGGCCGGCCATTGGCCGCGAC
Source organism: Pseudomonas sp. R2-7-07 (assembly GCF_003852355.1). Classification (NCBI taxonomy): domain Bacteria; kingdom Pseudomonadati; phylum Pseudomonadota; class Gammaproteobacteria; order Pseudomonadales; family Pseudomonadaceae; genus Pseudomonas; species Pseudomonas sp. R2-7-07. The sequence goes on from NZ_CP027759.1 coordinate 119,103, forward strand.
GCAGTTGATCCAGAAGAAGCTGGCCGACATGCAGACCGAGATCACGTTGGCGCTGCAAGGCTGCCTGCGGTTGGGTCGGATGAAGGATGAAGGGACGGCGGCGGTCGAGATCACTTCGATCATGAAGCGCAACTCATGCGGCAAGTCCCTGGATATCGCGCGCATGGCCCGGGACATGCTCGGTGGTAACGGCATCTCCGATGAGTTTGGGGTGGCGCGGCATTTGGTCAACCTGGAGGTGGTCAACACCTATGAAGGTACCCATGACGTGCATGCCTTGATCCTGGGGCGCGCGCAAACCGGTCTTCAGGCGTTCTATTAATAGGAGCATGGGCATGGGCGCGCTTTCGCATCTGCGAGTACTGGATTTATCGCGAGTACTGGCGGGCCCTTGGTCCGGACAGATACTTGCGGACCTCGGGGCCGAGGTAATCAAGGTCGAAAGGCCGGGCAATGGTGACGACACGCGCGCCTGGGGGCCGCCCTTCCTCAAGGATGCTTATGGTGAGAACACCAGTGAGGCGGCGTACTACTTGTCTGCCAACCGAAATAAAGAATCGGTGACCATCGACTTCACCAAGCCTGAGGGGCAGAGGCTGGTGCGTGACCTGGCTGCCAAGTCGGACATTCTGATCGAGAACTTCAAAGTCGGTGGCCTGGCGGCTTATGGCTTGGATTATGAGTCGCTCAAGGAGATAAATCCGGAGCTGATCTATTGCTCGATCACCGGTTTTGGCCAGACCGGGCCTTATGCCACGCGTGCCGGCTATGACTTCATGATTCAAGGGTTGGGTGGGTTGATGAGCCTGACCGGTCGGCCTGAGGGGGATGATGGTGCGGGGCCGGTGAAGGTTGGGGTGGCATTGACCGATATTCTCACGGGGCTTTATTCAACCGT